>CAZYHE010000756.1:0-2501 GCA_964647225.1 uncultured Anaerolineales bacterium | reverse complement strand
AGACGTGGACGACATCCAGTTCGGGGTGCGCCACGCAGTAGCCGACGATCGTCTCGATGAACGCGTCGAACGCGGGCTGGAAGCTGTAGCACAACTCGGTGTTGATGGGGATGTCATCGAACAGCTTGCGCGCCCCCTGCACCTCGGCCAGCCACCGGACATATTCCGCCGGAACCGCCGCGGTCTCTTTCACCCACCCCGAACGCGGCATCCCGAACGCGGCGCTGGTCCAGCCGTGGCCGACGCGGTGGAAGACCAGCCCGCGGCGCTTCATGGCCGCGATCAGCCGGTCGTCGCAGGCCAACGCCTCTGCATCGCTCAAGAGCTGGCCCGCGTGCCCCGGATTGTACGGCCGGCCGTACCACTGGTTGTAGAAATAGCCGCTGTGAATGAACTGCAGGAAGACGGTGTTGAGCCGCCGCTTGGCGCACCAATCCACCATGCCCAGCGCGTGGTCGAGCGAGGTCGCGCCCTCGATGCACAGCCCGCGGTGGCGGTAGCGCGGCGTCTCAACGATGGGCGCCGCGGGCAAAGTCAGGCCGGGCACGCGGGGGATCACCTCGCCGGCCGGCCCCGGCCGCACGAAGCGCACGCCTTGCGTCTCCAGGAACGCGTAGACGCCGAACAACACGCTGCGCGCGTTGCGGCCCGCGATATACAGCGTCCCGCCGTCGGCCCAGATCGCGAAGCCATCATCCCACGCGGCCGGCGTCAACGGGCCGGCCGGCGGCGCAGGCAATCGGTCGCACAGCCCCAACCAGGCGACGCCCGCGCCCGCCGCGGACGCCACTTGCGGCGCAGCACGCGTCACCGGCTGCGCGCCGGTGAGCTTCCCCAGGTAGCGGGCCAGCTCGCGGCCGGCATGGGCCAACACGCGATCCGCATCGGGATCGCCGGAACGGATCCAATAGACATGGGTCAGGGTCATGGGTACGCCTCCATCATGGTGAGTTGGTTGGATTGTAGCGCCGGATCGCCAATTGGCAAATCCGGCCGATCGCGATATAATGCCCCTGTCACCCGAAACCGTCACGGCCTCCCCCACACGTGACCCCCAACCGGGAGGTATCTTCATGCTTGCCAAAGTCTTAAGTTGCGCCTTGATCGGCCTGGAAGGCGCGGTGGTCGAAGTCGAAGCCGATCTGAACACGCGCTCGCTGCCCTCGGTCACGATCGTCGGCCTGCCCGACGCCGCGGTCAAGGAATCCACCGAGCGGGTGCGCGCCGCGATCTTCAACTCCGGCCTGAGCTATCCGCGCGGCCGGCTGACGGTCAACCTGGCCCCCGCCGACCTGCGCAAGGAAGGCCCCGCCTACGATCTCCCGATTGCCGTCGCGCTGTTGATCCTGGCCGAACAAGTGCCGGCCGACCTGGCGGGCGCACTCTTCCTGGGTGAGTTGTCGCTGGATGGCTCGGTGCGCCACGTCAACGGCGTGCTGCCGATGGCGCATCTGGCGCGGGAACAGGGCTTCAAGTCGCTCTTCGTGCCCCAGGCCGATGCGCCCGAAGCCGCGCTGATGGAAGGGATCAACGTCTACCCCGTGGAAAGCCTGGGCCGGCTCGCCGCGCACTTCCGCGACTATCACCCCATCGAGCCGTATCACGCCGTCCTGGACCTCAGCGCCGACCCGCCGACCTACGCGGCGGATTTTCAGGATATCAAAGGCCAGGAACACGTCAAACGCGCGCTCGAAGTGACCGCGGCCGGCGGGCACAACGCGTTGATGAGCGGCGCGCCCGGCTCCGGCAAGACGCTGCTGGCGCGCTCTCTCCCCTCGATCCTCCCGCGCATGACCCTCGCCGAGGCGCTCGATGTGACGCGCGTCTACTCGGTGGCCGACATGCTGCCATCCGACACGCCGCTGATCCGCCAGCGGCCCTTTCGCGCGCCGCATCACACCATCTCCAACGCCGGGCTGGTGGGCGGCGGGCATTGGCCGCGACCGGGCGAGATCAGCCTGGCGCACCGCGGGGTGCTCTTCCTGGATGAGCTGCCGGAGTTCGGCCAACACGGCCTGGAGGTGCTCCTCCAGCCGCTCGAAGACAAGATCGTCACCATCTCCCGCGCCGAGGGCAGCCTGACCTTCCCGGCCAATTTCATGTTGATCGGCGCGATGAACCCGTGTCCGTGCGGTTGGTTCGGCGACACCGACCACGAATGCACGTGCAGCATGACCCTCATCAGCCGCTACCAGAAACGCCTCTCCGGCCCGCTGCTTGACCGGATTGACATCCACGTCGAAGTCCCGCGCGTCCCCTTCCAGAAACTCAGCGACGAACGCCGCGGCGAGACCTCGGCGGCCATCCGGGCGCGGGTCGAGGCCGCGCGTGACCGGCAGACCGCCCGCTTCGCCGGCACGAAACTGGCCTGCAACGCGGACATGGGCCCCACCCAGGTGCGCGACTTCTGCCCCGTGGACGAGGCCAGCCGCCAACTGCTCGGCACGGCCATGCGCCAACTCAACCTGAGCGCGCGGGCGTATCACCGCATCCTCAAGTTG
>CAZYHE010000755.1:0-2502 GCA_964647225.1 uncultured Anaerolineales bacterium | reverse complement strand
TCGTGCGGGGGCAGGGGGCCGGCCAGGGCATCCACCAGCCGGGGCAGCAGCCGCGCCAGGTAGCCGGGATCGCCGCCCGGTTTGCGGGCATCTTCTGCGATGGCCGGCCGGCCCGCCAGCGCGGCCATCTGCCCCGACCAGAGGAGCGCCCGCCACTCCTGGGCGTTGGCCGGCGCGCCCCCGCGATAGAGGTTGTACGCCAGGTCGAGCATGGCTTTGGCCCCGCGGCGGTTGTAGTACAACTCCTCCGCGCCGTAGAGCGCGGCCAGGCTCCAGCCATCCGCGTACGCGTCGGCCGCGTGGGCATGGTAGGCGCGGACGGCGCTCTCCGTCCGCTCGCCCACCAGGTAGCAGCCCGCCAGGTATTCCTGGATGGTGCGGTGCGGGAAGGCGTAGGCGGTGGGCCGGGCCGGGTCGCCGCCTACGCCGGTCAGCAGCCCGGCGCGCTGATCCACGTAGTCCAGGAATTCGCCGGCCAGCCCCGGATCGCCCAGGAGCGCCCCATCTTCCAGCAGGGCCAGCGCCCGGCCCCGTTCCAGGTCGGCGGATTTCGGCGGCGTCTGGTTGGCGTTGGCGTTCGGCTGCGCCAGGCCCAACCGGTGCGCCTCGTAGGCCAGCCGCTCCACCGCGGCGCGCAGCCGCAGTTCGTCCTTCAAGAAGCGATCCAGCGCGTCGGACGGGGTCAGCCGCGCTTCGCCGGTCTTGCGCTGTTGCCATTTGCGCAGCAGCACATCCACCAGCAGATTGTAGAGGCGGACGCGTTCCGGGGGCAGCGCGTGCTCGGCCTGGTGGACGATCGCCATGGCGGTCAGCATCATCGGGTTGGCCGAAAGCTGGCGTAACTCGGCGGCCAGCGCGGCGCGGGCCAGGTCGGCCCCGCGTTCCTGCGCGGCGCCGGCATCCACTTGGCCCGACGCTTTTTGCGCGGTGTACCAGCCGGTGGCAAAGCGGCGGATGCGTGTTTCGTCGAACGGGGCCAGGGTGTGGCTGGTGAAGCCGGGCAGCACGGCTTCGCCGGTGTAGGAACGCACGCGGCAGGTGACGATCACGCGGCGGGGGCGGTAGTGCGACAAGACGGCCGCCACCGTCTGGCGCACGCAGGGGCGCAACGCCTGGGGCACCTCGTCCAGCCCATCGAGCGCCAGCAGGCAGCGGCCGTCCAGCAGCGCGTCGCGCAGCGCGGGGCTGAACTCCGCGGCCTCCAGCCGGCGCAGGTCAGCCAGGATCTGGTCGCGCACGGTCGCGGCCAGGATTTCGGCGCGGCGGTCGGCGGGCAGACGGTTTAGTCCGTCGGCCGGGTCCAGGCATTCCAGCCGGGGGGTCAGGTCGCGCAACGCCAGCAGGACGGGGATCAGGTCGGCCGTGCAGCCGGGGGGCGGATCCACTGCCTCGCCCAGTTGGGCCGCGGCCTGCCAGCCCAGCAACATGCGCACGAAGGAGCTTTTCCCCGCGCCGGGGTCGCCCAGCAGGACGAGCCGGGCGGTCTGGCCGGCCGCGTCGAGCGCGGGCAGCGGCCGGGTCTCCTGGTCGGGCCGCAACGCGTCGGGGACGCCGTGACGGTCAGGCTTGCCTTTGCCCGCCTTGTCGGGGATGCGGGTCTCGGTGTCCAGCTCGATGTAGACCTGATCGAGGGTCAAGTCCTGGTCGTCGTTCTCCACCCCGCCCAGCGCGGCCAGCGGCAGCGCGTGGCACTGGCGGCGCAGGCGCTCCAGGTAGCGGCGCCGGCCGCGGTCGGCTTTGGCGGCCGCTTCGTCGTCGGCCGCATTTTTCTCCGCACTGGCGCCGACGTACTGTTTTTCGACGTACTGCTCCGCGTGGATCTCGCGCTTGTTGGGGCCTTCCCGGATGACGTTGCCGCCGACTTTGCCGACGAAGACGCCGCCCTTGCCCACCGCGGTCGCGCCAGGCCCCTGGGCGATGACGCTCTCGCCGGCCGCGTGCGCCTCGTAATGCAGGCCGCTGCCCAGCCGCGCCAGTTCAGCGCGCAGCGTCTCGGCCAGCCACGGCTGCTCGGCGGGCGGCAGGGCGTCGCGGGCTGCGGCCAGCGCGTCCAGTTTGGCGAGCACGGCATCCAGCGCGGCGCGCAGATCGGGATCGGTGGCCGCGGTCTCGGCCAGGCTGGCCGCGGCGCCGGCCTCGTCCTTCCAGGCCTGGAGCTGGTTGGCGAGCAGGTTGCCGCCCACCGCGCCGGCCACCGTCCCCAACGTGGTGAGCGCGGCCCAATCGCCACGGCCCGCGGCCTCGGCCACCGGCCACAGCGCGGTCGCGGCGACGGTCGCGTAGACCGAGTTGGCGCCGAGCCGCGCCATGCGCGCCCGCCAGCCGGGCAGCCGTTGGCGCAGGCGTTCTTTCCAGAGTTCGAGGGTGAAGGGCATGGGTGAGGACTCCTTTGGCAGGGATATGACAACGAATCAGCGGGATGCACCGAATCGGCTCATCGCGGCGACCTCATTCGGTCACTCCTCCGCATTCGTTGTCATACCGCCCCCGCCGCCGCAGAGA
>CAZYHE010000754.1:0-2505 GCA_964647225.1 uncultured Anaerolineales bacterium | reverse complement strand
GCCAAGATCGCCAGCGCGACCGACCTGCAAATCATCTTCGACCATCTGCTGCCGGGCTTCATGAGCTACCTGATCGTCCACCTGACCCTACAAATCCCCGGCATGATCCTGGCCGAGACCGCGCTCAGCTTCCTGGGCCTGGGGATCCGGGCGCCGGCCGTCAGCCTCGGCTCGCTGATGCAGGATGCCCAGAACGCGCACACCCTCGTCGCCCGGCCCTGGCTGCTGGCCCCCGGCGTCCTGGTCATCATCACTGTGTTGCTCTACAACTTCCTGGGCGACGGCCTGCGGGATGCCGCCGATCCCTACAAATAAGCGGGTTGCCATGAACCAAACAGACCCGGTCATCGAAGTCAAAAACCTGCGCACCCACTTCCGGCTGGATGAAGGGATCCTGAAGGCGGTTGACGGGGTGGATTTCACGATCTACAAGAACCGCACCCTGGGCATCGTGGGCGAGTCGGGCTGCGGCAAGAGCGTGACCGCCCAGGCCATCCTACGGATCGTCCCGCGTCCGGGCACCGTAGAAGGCGAAATCATCTTCTACCGCGACGTGCCGGGGGCAAACGGCTCGGCCGATATCATTGATCTGGCCAGCCTGGACGCCGCGGGGCCGCAAATCCGGGACATCCGCGGCCGCGAGATCGCCATGATCTTCCAGGAGCCGATGACCGCCTTCTCGCCGGTGCATACGATCGGCTTCCAGATGATGGAGGCGGTGCTGGTGCATGAGAAGGCCGGCAAGGACGCCGCGCGGCAGCGCGCGGTCGAGATGCTCCGCCGCGTCGGCATCGCCAATCCCGAGCACCGTGTAGATGAGTACCCCTACCAGCTTTCCGGCGGGATGCGCCAGCGCGCGATGATCGCGATGGCCTTGATGCTGAAACCCAAGCTGCTGATCGCTGACGAGCCGACGACCGCGTTGGACGTGACGATCCAGGCGCAAATCCTGCGCTTGATCAAGGAGCTGCAGGCCGAGATGGGCATGGCGGTGATGTTCATCACCCACAACCTGGGGGTGATCGCCAACATGGCCGACGAGGTGGCGGTCATGTATCTCGGCCGCATCGTCGAATATGGCGATATTGACCAGATCTTCAGCCATCCACAGCATCCATACACGCAAGCCTTGATGCGTTCGATTCCCAAGGTGGGGCGTAAGTCACGCGAGCGCCTGCTCGCCATCGCCGGCACGGTGCCGGTGCCGCTCAACCCGCGGCCGGAATGCGGCTTCGCCAGCCGCTGCACCCAATACATCGCGGGGCGCTGCGACGCGCGCGTGCCCGATCTGATCACCGTTGGACCGAACCACCAGGTTCGCTGCGTGCTTTACGACCCACGCTAGAGGCCAGACGCCATGAACTTATCGAAGCAAGCCGGCGAGAGCGCCGCCCCAACGTCACTTCCTGCGATGGAGCCGGGGCTGCTGCTCGAAGTGCGCAACTTGAAGAAATACTTCCCAATCGAGCGGGGTTTCTTGCGCCGCGTGGTGGGCCATGTGCGCGCGGTGGATGACGTGAGCCTGTCGGTGCCTGAAGGCAAGACCCTGGGACTGGTGGGCGAATCGGGCTGCGGCAAGACGACCCTGGGCCGCTGCATCCTGCGCGCCATCGAGCCATCCGCCGGCCACGTGTTGATGCGCATTGACGAGCGGGTCGTGGACATCACCGCTCTGCCGCCCAAACAGATGCGCGCGGTCCGCCGGCACATGCAGATGGTCTTCCAAGACCCCTATTCGAGCCTGGACCCGCGCAAGACGATCCTTGACATCGTCGGCGAGCCGCTGCGCCTGAACAAAATGGCCGAAGGCCGCGATCTGCAACAGCGCGTGCGTGAGTTGATGGAGGTCGTCGGCCTCAATGTGCGCTACCTCAAACGCTACCCGCACGCCTTCAGCGGCGGGCAGCGCCAGCGCATCGGCTTAGCGCGCGCATTGAGCTTGAACCCAAAACTGATCGTCTGCGACGAGCCGGTGTCGGCGCTCGATGTCTCGGTGCAGGCGCAAATCCTGAACCTCTTCCAGGAGCTCCAAAAGCAGTTCAACCTGACCTATCTCTTCGTGGCCCACGATCTGAGCGTTGTCGAGCACATCTCCGATGAAGTTGCCGTCATGTATGTGGGCAAGGTGGTGGAGCAGGCCGAAACCGAAGAGCTCTTCCAGAATCCCAAGCATCCCTACACGGAGGCGCTCCTTTCCGCGGTTCCACACCCCAATCCGAACCGGCCGCTGCACGAGATCCAGCTTCAGGGCGAAATTGCCAACCCGGCCAACCCGCCTTCCGGGTGTTATTTCCATCCTCGCTGCCGCTACGCCAAAGAGATCTGCCGGGCCGAGACGCCCCCGCGACTCGAAGTCGGCCCGCGCCATTTTGCGGCGTGCCACTTCGCGCATGAACTGTCGCTCCAGGGCGTCGAGGTGTAGATGCCGGAAGTTTTCCTGGCCTTGTTGCTGCTCATCGCCGCGACCATCTTTCTGACGCAACTGATCTTCCGCGTGGGCACGAA
>CAZYHE010000753.1:0-2506 GCA_964647225.1 uncultured Anaerolineales bacterium | reverse complement strand
CATCTGCCAGGACACCGGCACGCCCATCTTTTATGTCTATTACCCAACGGGCTGGTCTACCCTGGCGCTGAAAAAGCAAATCCGGGAGGCGGTGGCCGCGGCGACGGCGAAGTCGTATCTGCGGCCGAATTCGGTGGAAACCCTCAGCGGCAAAAACACGGGCAACAACCTGGGCGACGACTTCCCTTACTTCCACTTCGAGGAGTGGGAGGAGGACTATCTGAAGGTGGATCTGATGCTGAAGGGCGGCGGCTGCGAGAACGTCGGCGCGCAATACAGCCTGCCCGACACGCGGCTGGCCGCGGATCGCGACCTGGAAGGGGTGCGCCGCGCGGTGCTCGATGCGGTGCAGCAGGCGCAGGGGTTGGGCTGCGCGCCCGCAGTCATCGGC
This sequence comes from uncultured Anaerolineales bacterium, assembly GCA_964647225.1. Taxonomy (GTDB): domain Bacteria; phylum Chloroflexota; class Anaerolineae; order CG2-30-64-16; family CG2-30-64-16; genus CAZYHE01. Next base: position 2,115 of record CAZYHE010000753.1, on the reverse strand, counting down.
GTGGCGGTCGGCGGCGACCGGGCGTCGAGCTACATCAAATCCAAAGAGCAGTTCTTCCGCCCGTTGGACGACGAGAACCCATCCCCAAAGGTCGCGGCGCTGGAGAAACGCCTGACCGACGAAGCCAACACGCTCGGCATCGGCCCGATGGGCTTCGGCGGCAAGACGACGGTGCTCTCGGTGAAGATTGACACGCTGGAGCGGCTGCCGGCCAGCTACTTCGTGACCGCATCGTACATGTGTTGGGCGGATCGGCGGCGGACGTTGGTGTATCAGGACGGGCGCGTACATATTGCGTAGTGCGTAGTGCGTATTACGTGTTATAAATGCTTGAAGCGACGCAACGAAATACGAATCACGCAATACGCACTACGCCATACGTGGAGGGATAATCTATGGCTATCGTAGACCTGACCATTCCCATCAGCGAAGCCGCGATTCGCAGGCTCCACATCGGCGACCAGGTGCGGCTGCACGGCACGTTGATCACCGCGCGCGACGCGGCCCATAAGTTCATCATGGACACCTTCATCCACCCGCCGGCCATCCCGGAAGACGAGCGGGGGCTGCACGACGAGCTAAAACGGCTCTGGCAGGGCGGGGTGATCTATCACTGCGGGCCGGTGGTGAGCCAGGACGCGGCGGGGCGCTGGCGCTTTGTGGCGGCCGGCCCGACAACCAGCATCCGGGAAGAGCCTTACGAAGCGGCCGTGATCGCCCACTTCGGCGTGCGCGCGGTGATCGGTAAGGGCGGGATGGGGCCGAAGACGCTGGCTGCGTGCCGCGAACACGGCGCGGTCTACCTGCACGCGGTCGGCGGCGCGGCGACTTTGATCGCCAGCTCGGTGAAGGAAGTGCTGACCGTCTTCAAGAAGGATGAATTCGGCGTGCCCGAAGCGTTCTGGGTCGTGCGTGTCGAGGGCTTTCCGGCGGTCGTCACGATGGACGCCCACGGGCAGAGCCTGCACGAGGCGATGTTCGAGGCGTCGGCGAGCAAGCTGGCCGCGCTGATCGGGCCGCACTGAGGGGCAAGCGCAAGGCTGGCCCCTACGATGTGCGCTTGTGCGCGTCAGTTCAACCCCGGCAGCCGATCGGGATCGCCGCAATGGCGCTGCTCGATCTCGGACACGCGGCGCCGCAGACGGCGCGCGAAGTCGAGCGCGGCCGGCTCATCGTCATCCTGGACGATCATTTTCAGCTCAACGACCTCTTCCGGCGAAAGGGCGATGGCGATCTTGGGCGGCTTGGTCAGGTTGAAGTTCATCTCACACCCCAAACACAGGAATCTCGACGCCCGCAAGGGCTGGATTTGACGGTTTTACCGAGTGCAGTATACTATACCCCAGTATAGTGTGACTCAGATGCGGTGTCAAATCGCATCACAGACAGGGATCGAAAATGGAAACGCGCTCGCCGGAAATCAAGAATGAGCTGACTGTACGCCTGCGGCGGATCGAAGGCCAGGTGCGCGGGGTGCTGCGCATGGTCGAGGAAGATCGCGATTGCCCGGAAATCCTGCAGCAGATGAGCGCCATCCGCTCGGCGCTGCACCAATCCAGCCTGGTGATGGCGCGCGCTTATGCGATCCGGTACCTCAGGGAGGCGGGCGTCGGCGCCTCCGACGCGGCGATTGATACGTTGATCGCGACATTGGGAAAGCTGGAGTGAGAGGATGAGCCAGGCAGATTTGTTCTTGGGTTTTCTAATGCTGCTGGGATTGGTGATGCTCTTCAAGCGCGGCGGCTGAGCGTCGCAAAACGTTTGCCGGCCCCGTGAGGGCCGCCCCGCCAACGAAAAGACAGCCGAAGCAGAGCGAAATTCGGACGCGCCCGACGCGACGTCTTGAGCGACAACGGCCAGCGGATGCCGTGACGATCATAGGAGTGGAAAAGTGGGTCTATTCAAGAGCCTTCTGGGTGGGAAAAAAGATGCGCCAACACCAAGCGCGCCCGGCGTCGAGCCGCGCCATTTGACCGGCAAAGAATTCGAGACGGAATTGCGCACATCCGAGATCCCCGTCGTGGTGGATTTTTGGGCCGAATGGTGTGGGCCGTGTCACGCGAGCGCGCCGCCGGCCGCCCAACCCGCCGGCGAATCTCAGGGACGGGCGCCGGG
>CAZYHE010000752.1:687-2513 GCA_964647225.1 uncultured Anaerolineales bacterium | reverse complement strand
GCGAGGGCGATCCCGACCTGATCAGCAAGATCGCCGATGAGACGATCTGCACCGATACGGATGGGCTGCTGGCGCATCTGGAGGCGACAGGGCATCCGGCGATGATGATGGAGCCGATGTTCTAGCGTATGGCGTAGTGCGTATTGCGTGCCGCGTGAGCCGTGAAGGTCGCGTGGCACGCAGCGCGTTATGGGTTTGTTGTGGATGGGCGTATAATTGAATCAATCCCACCCAGACGCTTGGCGACGCCAGAGAGATAGTGCGTATTCGTGGGGGATGGCAAGTAGATCAGAATTGATGCCAATTACGCATTATGTTTCTAGGAGGTAGACGATGGCAGAAGCCGTCCTACAACGGGTGCTTGGTGAGATATCGGTGCTTGACCAATATGAGTTGCAGCAAGTTCAGCGAGCAGTGCAAGAGCGACTCATCCCACAGAGAAATACAAGCAGACGTCGCGCGTTCTATCAAGCGTTACGTGCTTCTGGCTTGGTCAAACGAATCAAGACGCGTCCCGCAGATGATATCATCCAACGGCAATTAGTGCAGGTGCAAGGCCCGCCTATTTCACAGACGATTATCGAGGAACGTCGTTGAGTGGCCGACTATTACTTCGATAGCAGCGCTCTCGTCAAGCGCTATATCAGCGAAACAGGTTCAGTTTGGGTCTGTAGTTTGTTTGATTCCAACTTGAGGCATGAGACCTTCATCTCGGCGATAACGCCTGTGGAGATCGTCGCTGCGATTGCGCGACGTGAACGTGGAAAGACCATATCCCAAGTGGACGCTATCGCTGCCAGCACTCAATTTCGCGCCGATCTCCAAACCAGTTACCAGGTTGTGGAATTGACAGACTTGCTGCTCACCCAGGCGATGTCCCTGGCGGAGACGTATGCCCTGCGCGGATATGATGCCGTGCAGTTGGCCGCTGCGCTGGCTGTCAACGCGCTTTGCACGCAAAACGAACTACCGTCGCTCGTTTTTGTCTCTGCCGATGGTGAACTGAATAATGTGGCTGCCAGCATGGGGCTGGCTATCGAAAACCCTAATAACCATGTCTGATATACCAGCGAGGCTCAATGGGATCAGGTAATTGCCACCCAAAATGATAAAGCCGGTCGCGATCATCATTGGCGTTGCGGGGATGGATGGTGAGCAGTTGCGGTTGAGCACCAGTAACAAGTTTTGGAAGCTGATGGCAGAGCGACGCGGGCAGAAGACCATTGGGCGCGCTGAATTGGAGCAGAGACTCAGACGCCGATCAGCTAACGCGTGAAGCAGGAGCGGAATAAGTGAGCGCCAAGCCGGAGGTGCGCCACGATCCAGACGGTCGAAGCGGTGATAGACGAGCGAGTTCTACCGGCTTGTTAAGGCAGGAAAGATCGAGCAACGGCTGGAGTTATTGGAATGGTTGGGCTTGTATGAGGTGCTCCAAACGCGCGAGGCGGAGTATCGCACCGTGCTAGAGCGGCAAGTCGAGCCTGTATTGACAGCTTTGAATACTACGACTACGCTGGTGCCTGCCTGAGATGCCTACTAATCCGTTTACCTCCGCCGAGACTTATGAGGCGCTGATCAAATAACCCATGTCCACCCCACTTCTCATTCGCGACGTCATGCACCTCGGCGTGCCGACCTGCAAATTGGCCGATCCGCTTGGCAAGGTCGCCGCGCTCATGCTCGATCAGGCGGCGACGGCCCTGGTCGTGCTGGACGAAGATGCCGACACGCGCGGCTGGATCAACGAGACGCGGCTGGCGCAGGCGTACCTTCGTGTCGCCCAGACCCTTGAGGTCTCCGAGACCTCAAGGGTCTGGGCTTTGACC
>CAZYHE010000752.1:0-677 GCA_964647225.1 uncultured Anaerolineales bacterium | reverse complement strand
GCGGCTGGCGCAGGCGTATCTTCAGGCTGTGTCGCGGTCTGCTGATTCCCGACTCCTGACACCTGACGCCTGCTCCCTGACCGCCGCTGACATCATGGATGAGGATGTCCCGGAAGCGCCGAGCGACATCCCACTGACCGCGGCGGGCCAACTCATGGCCGATCTGGGGGTGGATCATCTTTTCATGCTGCATCACGCGGCCGGCCGCTCCTGGCCCGCATCGGTGTTGAGCCTGCGCGATCTTGTGCGGGCGCTGGCGGGGCCGGAGTATCTCAAGAATCAGGGCATGCACGCCGCGCGCCCCACGCCGATGGACCTGTTCAGGCAACGGTACGCCAAAACCTGACAGGTCTCATATTCTGACCTGGTTTGGTGTGTTATGATACGCATATGGGTTTGTTCGGGAATTGCCCCGTCTTTGGCACAGGATCGTAAACGCTTCGCTGGAGAAGGAGCGCCTCTTGGCTGAGCCTAAGCTAAACGCCATCGTCACGCTGCGTGACGAGATTTCTCCCTGGCTGATGATCCTGCGCGTTGTCTCTGCGGGCTGGGATTTGCCTGACTTTGCCCCCGGACAATTCGCCGTCATCGGCTTGCCTGGTTCAGCCCCACGCTGCGCCCTCTACGAGCCAGAAGAACCGGTTGCCGCGCCGGCCAAACTGATCCGCCGCGCGTAT
>CAZYHE010000751.1:0-2516 GCA_964647225.1 uncultured Anaerolineales bacterium | reverse complement strand
GGGCTTTTCTATCAAGGGCGGCCCTGGTGCGGCGTCTATCTGGAGATGGCCGAGTGGGCCGCCTATCCCAACGGCGGCGCGTTTGCCCAGGTTGTGGCGAGTGGGCGGCTGCGAGATGAAGTGGCCCCTCCCTTCACGTATGCGGGAGAAGGCGAGCGGCCCTGGATCGTCGAGTACCGCCGCGACGGGCAGGCGCTCGGCATCGAGGTGGATCTGATGGAGTGGCGGCTGAAGCGGCGTTGGACGGGCGGCCCTTCGACCACGGGCGCTGAGCCTGTCGAAGCGTCTCGCGGCCCTTCGACTACGGGCGCTGAGCCTGTCGAAGCGTCTCACGGCCCTTCGACCAGCTCAGGGTGCGAGTTGGGTTGGCCCATGCTCGAATCGCCCATCGCCCGCCAGAACGCCACTGGCCGCGTCGAAGTGGGTGATGCGATCTTGGCGTGCGGGCACGGCCCGGCTTGGCTCTTCGCCAGCCCCGCCACCGACCGCTACGCCGCCGGCTACCACGGCCAACAGCCCGCGCCGCTCACCCTCACCGTGCCCGGCGGCCGTGTCGAGATCGCCGAAATGGGCGTCGGCACGGTGGTGTGGGATAATGGCCGGGTGGCTGTCGAAGCAGTCGGCGTGCGGGGCGAGCCCGTGATCCGGGTTGAACAGCGAGGGGGTCTGCTGGCATGACGATCATCGTGGAATCGGACATCATCTTCGCCCACGCGCCCAGGCTCGATGGCGAACTGGCGGCGCTGCGGCTCGACCTCTACTTGCCGGAGGATGGCTCGGCGGCCCTGCGGCCGGCCATCCTCTGGCTGCACGGCGGCGGCTTCACAACCGGCAACGACAAGCGGCAGAAGTACGTCGTGCGTCTGGCGACCGAGTTCGCGAGCCGCGGCTATGTCGGCGTCGCAGCCGATTATCGCGTGCGCGCCGACCCGCGACCGGGCTGGCCCGATGCCGTCCGCGATGCGATGGCCGATGCCCGGCTGGCGCTCGACTGGGTGCGCGCCAACGCCGGGGCATATCGCATGGACCCGAAGCGCATCGCCCTGGCGGGCGGCTCGGCCGGCGGGATGATCGTACACAATTTGTGTCACGACCCCGCCGCACCGCTTGACGCCGCCCGCGACGGCATCTGCGCGGCGATCAGCCTGTGGGGGCCGCCCCGACCGGAAGCGCGGCTGTTTGCCCGCGTCAACCCGCGCTGCCCGCCGACCCTCTTCATCCACGGCACCGCCGACGCGCTCGTGCCGTATCAGCTCAGCCCAGACTTGATGGCCGACCTGCTGGCGGCCGGTGTTCAGGCCGAGTTGCTCACCTTCGCGGGCGCGCCGCACACGCCGGTGATGCATATGGATGAGATCGTCGCGGCGATAGCTGCGTTCTTGGGGAATCGCTGCTGATCGTCGGTTCAGGAGAAAACCATGACACCCGGACAAACCCATCCCGCCGAATGGAAGCGCTTCACCGATCCCATTTCCGGCGCGCAGATCACGCAACTGACGAGCTACAAGGCGCACAGCCACCACCTCTACTTCACCAACCCCGGCTGGTACGCGGGCGGGCGCAAGCTGCTGATCGGGTCGGATCGGGGCAATCGCACGAACCTCTGGGGCGTGGATCTGGCGGATGGCTCGCTGACCCAACTGACCGACCTGCCGGAGCTGACCCGCGAGCCGACCTTGCTTGATTCCAGCAAGAACCCGCTCCGGGAAGAAGCCTACATGTGGGTCAACAAGATCCTGCTGGCGGTGAACCTGGAAACGCTGGCCGTGCGGGAGCTTTTCCGTGCGCCGGACGAATTCACTACCACGATGACCAACGTCACCGCCGACGGCCGCTTCGTCTGCACCGGGCTGTACGAAGACCTGTCACACCGCTTCCGCGTCAACCTCGACCACGGCTACATCGGCTTTCGGGAGTATTGGGAGGCGCAGCCGTTGTCGAAAGTGCTGCGCATCTCCGTGGACACGGGCCAGGCCGACGTGGTCTGGGAGGAGCGGTCGTGGGTCGGCCACATCAACACGTCGCCCACGCAGCCGCATCTGCTCACCTTCTGCCACGAAGGGCCGTGGAACCTGGTGGATTGCCGCATCTGGGGACTGGACATGAACACCGGTCAGGCATGGAAGATCCGGCCGACCGTGCCAGGCGAATCAGTCGGCCACGAGTACTGGTTCGAGGATGGCATCCACATCGGGTTTCACGGGAGCAGCCACGGCCAGACGATCTACGGCAGCATCCGTTACGATAACACCGAGCACATCGAGGCGCCGTTCCCGGTCGAGCGGTCGTGGCACTTCAGCTCCAACAACCTGGACATGATCGTCGGCGACAGCGACGAGCGCAAACCCTACTTACTTTTGTGGCGCTTCCGCGACGGCGCTTTCGAAGGCCCGCGCATCCTGGCGCAGCATCGCGGTTCGTTCCATGTACAGATCGTCCACGTCCACCCGCGTTTCACGCCAGATGGTTCGCAGGTGCTCTACACGGCCGACCCGGACGGCTATGGACAGGTGTTC
>CAZYHE010000750.1:0-2520 GCA_964647225.1 uncultured Anaerolineales bacterium | reverse complement strand
GTCGAAGGGCGGGCGGGCGGCGCTTCGACACGGCCTGACGGCCAGTCAGCGACCGTGTCATATCCTGCCGAGCGCCTGGAAAAACTCTGGCAGGAAGTCCTCCTCTACCAGTTCCACGACATCCTGCCCGGCTCCTCCATCAAGCGCGTCTACGACGAGAGCCTGGCGCGCTACGCCGAGATGCACCGCGAGGTGCTGGATCGCACCGCGGCGGCCGCCGCGGCCCTGGCCGCGACGATCCATACCGGCCGGATGGCGCAGCCCGTGTTGGTGCAGAACTCGCTGTCGTGGGAGCGGACGGAGTGGGTGCCGGCCCGCGGCCGGTGGATGTGCGCCACGATCCCGCCGATGGGCTATCGCGTGGTGGACGCGGCGACCGGCACGACGGACGCGGACGCGGGGCTGATCGCCACGCCGTCCAGCCTGGAAAATGACGTTTTACGGGTGACGTTTGACGCCGACGGCAGCATCGCCTCGCTCTACGACAAGCGGGCGCAGCGCGAGGTCATCGCCGCAGGCGGCCGGGGCAATCGCCTGGCGGTCTACACCGACCTGGGGGACGCGTGGGACTTCCCGATGGACTATGCCGAGCAGACGCCGCGGCACATGGCGCTCGTCTCGGCGACCCCGCGCCTCGACGGCCCGCGGGCCATCCTGGAGCAGGTCTACCGCATCGGCCATTCGGAGCTGCGCCAGGAGATCATCCTGACCGCGGGCAGCGCCCGGCTGGATTTCGTCAGCCAGTTGCGCTGGCGCGAGCCGAAGACGATGCTCCGCACGAGCTTCCCCGTCGCGATCCACGCCGACGAGGCGACCTTCGACATCCAGTTCGGCTCGATCCGCCGAACGACGCACCGCAACACGACCTGGGATCTGGCGCGGGACGAGGTCGCGGCGCACAAATGGGCCGATCTCTCGCAGGGGGACTACGGCGTCGCGCTGCTGAACGACGCGAAGTACGGCCACAAGATCAAGGGCAACGTGCTCGACCTGAACCTGCTGCGCAGCGTGCCCTACCCCGGCCCGCGACACGTCCAGGACGCTGACGTGCCCCCCGGCGAGCCGCACCACGCGTACACCGACCAGGCCGACCACGTCTTCACCTACGCGCTCCTCCCGCACCGGGGCAATCACATCGAAGGCGGCGTGATCCGGGCCGGATACGAGTTGAACGTCCCACTGCGCGTCGTCGAGGCGGGGGCCCGCGGCGGCGAGGGGCCGGCCTCAGCCTCGCTCCTGGACGCGCACGCCCCGAACGTGATCGTCGAGGCGGTGAAGAAAGCAGAGGAGGGCGATGACATCATCATTCGCCTGTACGAGGCCGAACACAAGGCCGCCCACGCCCGCGTGCGCTTCGGCTTCCCCGTGGCATCGGCCGCCGAAGTGAACTTGATGGAGGAAGAGCCGTCTCCGCTCTCCATGCGCGCCAACGGGGTCACGCTAGAGTTCCGGCCGTTCGAGATCAAGACGGTGCGGGTGACGCGGTAAAGATATGACAACGAATCGGCCGGATGAACCCAATCCGCCCACCGCGGAGGTGCCGATTCGGTCCATCCTGGGGATTCGTTGTCATATCCTGGGGGGTGGGGGGAACGAGTTGGGAAAGGAGCGAATGGTTACACGCGTATCGGGGCGACCTGCAGAACGGTGCTGTTGAAGTTGGCAAGCAGGCCGAGCTTGTAGCCGAGATGGCGGAGCCGTGCCTTGAGGCGTTCCTGCAGGTTGCGATCCATCAGATCCACGGCGACGGTCGCCAGCAGGATCCGATTCTCGACACAGATCAGGTGGGCCGCATGTTCGCCCAACTGATGACCGTTATAGAGGATGGGCACCTGCTGGATATACTCGAACGCCAGGCCCTGGTACTTCAATTCGACCATCGTCGCTCGCCGGTAAAGCCGATTGAGGAAGCCCGGCCCCAACTCAAAGTGGACGCGGTGCAGCGCTTCCAGTAGTTGATTCGATAGCTCCGGGTAAAGCCAGCCATCAGTGGCCGGTCGCTTCTGCCACTCGAAGCTGACCTGCTTGTCGCGCAGGAAGTTCGGCAACCGTTCATCCTCCAGCGAACCGGCGCCGAAGTTCACGACAATCGCCAGGTCGGCGCCGGTCACCTTGAGATACGAGAGCGCCTGGGCCTTGTGTACCGGCATGATCTGCGGCGCGACTTTAAGCTCCAGGATCAGTTTGCCGTTCTCGATCCAGATGTCCACGAAGTAGTGGCCGACCCGCTCACCTCGATAGAAGATTTCGAACTCTTTCTCCTTCTCGCACTGGATGCCCAGGTCGGCCAGGTCGAGCATGGTCGCGTCTTGATAGAAACACTCCGGCAACATCGGGCCGAGCGCGTTGAAGACCCGCAGCAGTGCGCCGCGCGTGACGTAGCTTAGTTCTTTGTGGATGATCTCGGTCATGGTGGCTCCGGGGGGGGTGGGCAGCGAATTGGGAATGGAACGAACGTGCGAACAAGCGAATGAACGAATGAACGAACGTGCGGGCGTGCAAGCAAACGAACAGCCAGGC
>CAZYHE010000749.1:0-2531 GCA_964647225.1 uncultured Anaerolineales bacterium | reverse complement strand
CGACGAAGGTCAGGTCTCGCCCTTCCTGTTCATGGCGGCCTTCCTCCGCGCGGGACGGCGACACGGGCTGGCGGTTCATCCGCATACCGAAGTCACCGGGTTCGACCTCGCGGGCGGCCGGCTGACCGGCCTGCGGGCCGGGGATGCGCGTTTCAGCGCCGGCGTCACGATCCTGACAACCGGCGCATGGACGCCTCCATTGGGCCGATTGCTGGGGCGAGACGGCTTAAACCGTTGGGCGATCCCGCACGTCCACGGCCAGGCGTTGGTGACTGAGCGCAGCGACCTTCGGCTGAACAACCACCTCTCCTCGGCGGCGTTCTTCGAGGCGATGCACGAGGGCGCCGGGGACGCGCCGCCTGGGGCGGTGCTGGCGGTGGCGCAGACGGCCGACGGCCACTTCCTGTTGGGTGAGGCCGGGGTCATCACCGATGATCTCGGCGCGCAGGCGACGCTGCGCGGGCAGGCGGCCATTGCGCGGGAGGTCGGCCGTTTCCTGCCCGCGCTGGCGTCCGTGCGGGTGCTGCGGGGCTGGGCCGCGCCGGTGGCTTTCACCGACGATGGGTTGCCGTTCCTGGGGCCGGTGCGCGATCTGCCGGGCTTGATCCTGGCGACGGCTTTCAAGTCCACGGTCGTCGTCACGCCGCTGGTCGGCGACGCGATAGCGCAGTTGGTCTGCACGGGCCAGAGCGACCTGGATCTGACGCCGTTTTCGCCCGATCGGGAGATCGCTGGGGCCGCTTCGCGTTGATCACAAAGGAGAAGATGTTGCGCGGCACCTCTTCCGAGCCTGCTTCATCGGCCGCTGAGACCGACGGGGTGTTCGTCGTGCATGTGGACGGTCGCCCCGTCACAACCTACACGGGCCAAACGGTGGCGGCTTTGCTGTTCGCCAACGGCATCCGTGTCTTTGGTCGCTCGGCGCAGCGAGACGAGCCGCGGGGCGTCTTCTGCGGCATCGGCATCTGCTACGAGTGCCTGGTGACGGTGAACGGCGCGCCAAATGTGCGTGCCTGCGTGACGGTCGTGGCGCGGGGCATGTCGGTCGAGACCAGGGGAGGCGCATGACCAGGCAGGTTGAACTGGCCGTGGTCGGCGCGGGGCCGGCGGGCATCGCCGCAGCCTTGACCGCTGCTGCCGCAGGCGTGGCGACCGTCCTGCTGGACTCCCAACCGCGGCCGGGCGGCCAGTATTTCAGGGCGGATGCCGTGTCCGGCGCCACGGCCGATGAGAACGTAACGCAAGATGGCATCTTGCGCCACAAGCTCGCCGATAGCCCGGTTCAAGTGATGAGCGACACGCTGGTCTGGGGCGCATTTCCGGCCGAGGATGGGCAGGGCTGGGAGTTGGCTCTGCATGGGCCGCACGCGCCCGCTCGCTTGACCGCCCGGACAGTGATCCTGGCGACGGGCGCGTACGACCGGCCCATCCCGTTCCCCGGCTGGACGCTGCCCGGCGTGATGACGGCCGGCGGAGTGCAGGCCTTCCTGAAAGGCCAGCGGATCGTGCCGGGCCGGCGCTTCCTCTTGGCGGGAACCGGGCCGCTGCAAATCGCCGTCGCCGCCGGCCTCATCGAAGCCGGGGCCGAAATCGTCGCCATCTTGGAGGCGACGCGGCCGGAGTGGCGCGCCGTGCGCCATGCCGCGGCGCTGTGGGGCCAGTGGCCGCGCCTGGCGGAGGGCCTGGGCTACTGGCGGACGCTCCGAGCGGCGAGCGTCCCCATCCGGCTGGGCTGGGCGGTGGTCGAAGCGCGCGGCAACGGACAGGTGGAGGCGGCGGTGATCTGCCGCGTGGACGACACGGGGCGGCCCATTGCAGGCAGCGCCGAAACCGTGGCCGTGGACACGATCGCCATCGGCTACGGCTCGATCCCGTCCACCGAGCTGGCGCGGCTGCTCGGCTGCGATCACGAGTTCCTGCCGGAGCGGGGCGGCGATGTGCCGCGGCGCGACGCCGAGATGCGCACCAGCCAGCGGGGCGTCTTCGCCGTCGGGGACGGCGCGGGCATCGGCGGCGCGGAACTGGCGCAGATCGAAGGGCGGATCGCGGGCCTGGCGGCCGCGCGTGACCTGGGCCGGCTATCCGAAGCCGCGGCCGGAGCAGCGATCAAACGGGAGCAGCCTGGGCTGGCCCAGCAGCGGCGCTTCGCGGCCATGCTCGGCGCGCTCTTCACGCCCGCGCCGGGGTTATACGCGCTGGCGCACGATGACACGATCATCTGCCGGTGCGAAGAGATCACACTGGGCGACATCCGCCGCGCGGTAGCCGATGGCGCGACCGACGCCAATGAAGTCAAGGGGCGGACGCGTGCGGGCATGGGCAACTGCCAGGGCCGGATTTGCGGCGAGTTGGTCGCCCGCATCATCGCGGCCGAGACGGTGCGCGCCGTCGCGGCCGCGGGCTGCTTCACCGCCCGGCCACCGCTGCATCCGCTGCCGCTGGAAGTGATTGCCCAGGGGGCAGCGTGATGAGAAGATAAGTAGCTCGACAATGTTAGATTAAGAACGACACAGGCTTTACTTGAAGACCAG
>CAZYHE010000748.1:0-2534 GCA_964647225.1 uncultured Anaerolineales bacterium | reverse complement strand
GTCAGCATCATCATGAAGGTCTGGAACGCCGGCCCGCACGTGCGACTGTGCCTGAAGACCTTGCTGCAACACACCGATGACCCGTTCGAGTTGATCGTGGTGGACAATGGCTCGCGGCCGGATGTGGTGCAATTCCTGCGCGCCACGGCAAACGCCGATCCCCGCGTCCGGTTGATCGAGAACCCGATCAACGTCGGGCCGGGCCACGCGAACCGGCAGGGCGCGGCCGCCGCGCGGGGCCGCCTGCTCTGCCTGATGGATAGCGACGTGCTCGTGCCGCACCATTGGCTGGCGCGGCTGGTCGCGGAGTTCGCGCGCCATCCCGGCGTGAAGCTGCTGGCGCCGCTGAACTATCACCAGACCCTCAGCCACCCGTTCGGGCCGGAGAATAGCACGGTCGCCTGGTTCAGGGTGAAAGCCGAGCAGCCGCGGCTATCGCCGCTGCGTCAGTTTTATGTCTACTCCGGCGGCTTGAACATTGACGAGTTCGACGAGCTGATGTGCAGCACCCACGCACGCGCCTTGACGCCGCCCGGCATGATGCCGTGCCCGCCTACGTTCATCGGCACCTGCTGCGCCCTGCTCGACGCCGACTTCATCGCGGCCGCCGGCGGGGTGGCCGACCCCCGCTTCACGCACTACGGCAGCGAGGATGTGGATCTGTGCTGGCGGATCGGCGAGCAGGGCGGGCAGATCGCGCGCACGGCGGCGGTCTACGTTCACCATTTCCACAATTCGAGCCTGATTGACAACGCGGTGGCGCGCGACGCGGTCTTGCGGCCGGCCAACCAGGTTCTTTACGCCAAGTGGCGGGCCAGGCTGATCGCCCTGGCGCAGGCCGAGCTGGCGCGGGGCGGCTCGCTCAAGGACTACCTGGCCGAGTATTATATCTTCCAGCCGTTGTCGCGACACACTTCGCTCATCGCCGACCTGGCCGCGGCCACGGGCTGCGCCGATCTCCCGGAGGAGGTCGTCTGGCGGCCGCGGGTGGGGCGGGGGGTGTGATGGGGTGACAGGGTGACAGGGTGGCAGGATGACAAGGTGACGGGGGCATGGGCAAGAGGAGGGTTTTGTGAGTTTACCTGTGCGAAGTGAGATTCGATCTGGCCTGCGGGTGCAGATCGTGGAGAAGCAGAATCAGCGCAGCGGCGCGGTGACGGTCGGGGTGGTGGCGCGCATCTTGACGAGCAGCGCCACGCACCCGCACGGCATCAAGGTGCTGCTGGAAGATGGCCGGGTGGGGCGGGTGAAAGCGATCGTACACGCCGATGGCTGACATCGCTGCGGGCATCCTGAAACGCGGGCGCGGCGGCGCGGTGTTGATCAACGCGGTGCAGCCCGCCGGGGGCGACGTGGGCGTCCCGGCCCGCCTGCTGGCCGAACACGCGCTGATCGAAGGGGCCTCGGTGAGCGGGCCAGCCACGCCGGGCCGGTTGGGCCGCGAGCTGGCCGGCGTCACGACGGTCTGCGGCCTGTCCCCCGCGGACTATCGGGCGCGCACGCCCTTCGCCCAGCTCGTCGCGATAGATCCGACCGAGCGCTTCCACCTGGGCGCGGGCGGCGAGGTCGCGATGCGCGCGGTGGATCTGCTGGCGCCCATCGGCAAGGGGACGCGCGGCCTGATCGTCGCGCCGCCCAAGGCCGGCAAAACCACGCTGCTGGAGCAGATCGCCCGCGCCATCCGCGCCGAGCGGCCCGCGGCGCGCATCGTGGTGCTGCTGATTGACGAGCGCCCCGAGGAGCTGACCTACTTCCGGCGCACCGTCGCCGCCGAGGTCTTTGCCAGCTCCAGCGATCAAAGCCCGGCCGAACACACGGCCCTGGCCGAGTTGCTGCTGGCGCACATCCGCGTTGAGCTAGAGTGCGGCAACGACATCGTGGTGCTGCTCGACAGCCTGACGCGCCTGGCGCGGGCGTTCAACCTTGGCAGCCGCGGCACGGGGCGCAGCCTCTCCGGCGGCATGGATGCGGCCGCCCTGGTGATCCCCCGGCGCTTCTTCGGCCTGGCGCGCAACGTCGAAGGCGGCGGCTCGGTCACGCTGCTGGCGACCGCCCTGATCAACACCGGCTCGCGCATGGATGACTTGATCTACGAGGAATTCAAGGGCACCGGCAACAGCGAAATCGTGCTCGACCGTGCGCTGGCCCAGGAACAGCTCTTCCCGGCGATAGATGTCCACCGCACCGGGACGCGCAAAGAGGAGCGGTTGTACGACCCCGCCGAGATGGCCCACCTGGCTGCGTTGCGCCGCGGCCTGGCCGGCTATCCGCCCCGCCAGGCGCTCACCCACCTGCTGAAGCTGCTGGCGCAATATCCGACCAACGCCGAACTGCTGCGGCACATCGCGCCGGCCCGATCGCGGTGATGGCTGCCCCGCCACTCTGCCCCTGCAAATCATAATCCTCATTACCCGACAGATCCGCCGTAGCATCGGGCCTTGTGCCCGTGAGTATCGCTGCTGTGCCCGCCAAGACGCCCACAAGGGGCTACGCTACATCTGTCGGGTAATGGAGATCCATAGTCTTGACCCCGC
>CAZYHE010000747.1:0-2538 GCA_964647225.1 uncultured Anaerolineales bacterium | reverse complement strand
GTGGATCGTTCGATCATGGATCCCGACGCGTTCATCCGCACCGACGTGTATGGCACGTATGTCCTGCTGGAAGCCGCGCGGCAGCTTGGGCTGGAACGCTACCATCAGATTAGCACCGATGAGGTCTACGGCCACATCCACGGCGACCACCGTTCGCTGGAGACCGATCCCCTGGCCCCGCGCAGCCCCTACGCGGCCAGCAAGACCAGCGGCGACCTGATGGCAATCGCCTATTTCGTCACCTATGGCCTGCCCGTGACGATCACCCGCGGCGCGAACAACATCGGGCCGTATCAGTACCCCGAAAAAGTCATCCCCCTGTTCGTCACCAATGCCATTGATAACCTGTCGCTGCCGGTTTACGGCGACGGCAAGCAGCGCCGCGACTATCAGTTCGTGCTCGACCATTGCGAGGGGATTGACGTAGTCCTGCATCGCGGCCAGCTCGGAGAGATTTACAATGTGGGCACTGGCGCAGAGATGGAAAACCTGACCATGGTTGAAATCCTGCTGGATGAGCTGGGCAAGCCGGCCAGCCTGATCCAACACGTCGAAGACCGGCCCGGCCACGACCGTCGCTACTGCCTGAACGTGGACAAGCTCAGGGCTTTGGGCTGGCAGCCGCGCCACTCGCACGAAGCGGCGATCCGCCGGACCGTGCGCTGGTACGCGGCGAACGAATGGTGGTGGCGCAAGATCAAGTCGGGGGAATTCAAGGAGTACTACCGGAAATTGTACGGCCAACGGAAGGTGATCCAGCCGTAACGCCCGCGAATCTGTGTCAGCGCCCCACGGATAGAAGGGAACACCGATGGATTCCGCAGACGGCATCCGTGTTCCTTTCTATCAGTGAGATACCCCAACACTTCCGGCCTACTCTGTTCTTCGCGTAAACGTGCCTCTTGTCCCTACCTGTGCTATAATCTCCTCCGAAGTTTTCGCTCGATATGAAAACTGTTCCCTGACCGGTAGCGCCCGCATGTAACCCAGCGGGTGATATGGGTCAGGGCGATTTTGACGATTGACGCATCACGTTTCACGAGAGAGTTCATGCTCAAAAATCTATTCAAGAGAGTCTTCGGCGACGCCAGCGACCGCGAGGTCAAGCGCGTGCAGCCGATTGTGAGTCAAATCAGCGCGCTCGGCCCGGAGTTCACGGCCATGAGCGACGACGAGTTGCGCGGCCAGACCGCGGCGTTCCGCGCCACGATCCTCGCCCGCGCCGGCACGCTGCGCGACGAGTTGGCGCAGGCGCGCGCCGAGTGGCTGGCCGAGCCAGACGCCGCGATCCAGGCGCAGAAGCGCGTCGAGGTGCAGCGTATCGAGAAGGAATTGCGCGCCGCCGAAACCGCGGCGATGACCGAAATCCTGCCGCGCGCCTTCGCGACCGTGCGCGAAGCCTCGGTGCGCACGATCGGCCTGCGCCACTTCGATGTCCAACTCATCGGCGGTATGGTGCTGCACGCGGGCGAAATCGCCGAGATGAAGACCGGCGAAGGCAAGACCCTGGTCGCCACGCTGCCCCTCTACCTGAACGCGCTGACGGGCCGCGGCGCGCACTTGGTCACGCCGAACGATTACCTGTCGAAATTCGGCGTCCAGTGGATGGGCCCGGTCTACCACCTGCTGGGGGTCAGCGTCGGCGTGATCCAATCGGCCGCGGCCAACCCGGACCTCGGCTCTTTCGTCTTCGACCCCGACTACCCCGCGGCCGACGACCGCTATCAGCACCTCCGGCCGGTCAGCCGCCGCGAGGCCTACCGGGCGGACATCACCTACGGCACCAACAACGAGTTCGGGTTCGACTACCTGCGCGACAACATGGTGCAAGACCCGAACGAGTGCGCCCAGCGTGATCTCCACTTTGCGATCGTGGATGAGGTGGACAACATCCTGATTGACGAAGCGCGCACGCCGCGCATCATCTCCGCGCCCGCGCAGGAGTCGTCGGATTACTACCGCACCTTCGCCCAGATCGTCCGCCGGCTCCAGCCCGAGCACGACTATGCGATTGACGAGAAGGATCGCATCGCCACGCTGACCGAGGATGGCATCGCCCGTGTCGAGTCCATGCTCAACATCCCCGCCAGCCAGAACCTCTACGACAGCGAGCACTATGAGCTGACGCCGTATCTCGACAACGCGCTGCGCGCCCACGCGCTCTACCGGCTCGACCGCGACTATATCGTCAAAGAGGGCGAGGTCATCATCGTGGACGAGTTCACCGGCCGCCTGATGTATGGCCGGCGTTTCTCCGAGGGGCTGCACCAGGCCATCGAGGCGAAGGAAGGGGTGCGCGTACAGCGCGAGTCGCTGACCTGGGCAACGATCACCTTCCAGAACTATTTCCGCATGTATGAGAAGCTGGCCGGCATGACCGGTACGGCGATGACCGAACAGGAAGAGTTCTTCAAGATCTACAATCTGGACGTGATCGCCATCCCGACGCACCGGGGCGTGGTGCGCGTGGATTACCCTGACGGCGTCTACAAATCGGGGCAGGCGAAGTTCCGCGCGGTCGTCAACGAGATCGCGGAG
>CAZYHE010000746.1:0-2538 GCA_964647225.1 uncultured Anaerolineales bacterium | reverse complement strand
TCCCTGGACAGCGGCAGCCTGCTGGACGAGATCGTGCGCCGCAGCGTCCAACTTCTCGATGCACGGGGCGGCGCATTGACCTTGCGCGATGAGGCCAATGATGATCTCGTGATCACCGTGATCCAGGGCTTGCATCTCCCAATAGCTGAGTTGATCGGTAGGCGCCTCAAACTGGGTGAGGGCATCAGTCGCCAGGCCATTCAGAGCCGGCGGCCGGTCATCCTCGACTCATACGCCGCCTGGCCCCACAGCATTTCCGGACTGACGGAGAAGATCATAGATGCTGTAGTAGCCGTGCCGCTGATCTCCGATGGCCGCGCGATCGGCGCCTTGATGGTCACTGACAACACGCCTGGCCGCCGCTTCACTGAGGACGACGCGCAGACACTGAGCTTATTTGCGCTGCAGGCTGCGCTGGTACTGGAGGGCACTCGCCGCCACGAGCAAGCGGGGCAGATCGCGCTCCATGCGGAGCGGGCCAGGCTGACTCGCGATCTGCACGATGGCCTGGCGCAAGACCTGGCGGCCCTCTTGCTCCGCGCGGATGCGTGCCAGGCGCTGCTGGGGACGGGCAACGCAGCGCTGTGGGGCCGTTTGGAGGCGCTCAGCGTCGGGTTGCAGTGGGCGATTCGCAATGCGCGGGCCACGATCTTCGCGCTACGATCCGGCGACCTGGAAGGTTGTAGCCTGGAAGATGGCCTGCGTGCGGAGGCAATACGTTTTGAGGCGCAAACCCGCGTGCCGGTCGGCTTCGCCTTGATTGGCGCAGATTGCCAACAACTTTCCCGTGAACGCGAATTGGCTCTGCTGCGCCTGGCCCAGGAAGCATTGACCAACATCCGTAAACACGCCCAGGCCAAACAGGTGCAGGTGCAGTTGACCTGGTTGGGCGCAGAGCAGGTGCAGTTGTGTGTCAGCGACGACGGTCGCGGCTTCGATCCGCGCAGCAGCGCCCGTGTGCAAGGCGAGGCGGGGCAACACCTGGGCCTGGCCCTGATGCAAGAACGCATGGCGGCGTTGGGCGGGACTGTTGCTGTGAAGTCAAAGGTAGGCGAGGGTACAACGGTGTGTGCGATGTTGCCAGTGCGGCGGAGGGGGTATGGATAAGATCCGTATTTTGATCGTAGATGACCACGCGATGTTTCGCGACGGAGTGCGTGCGGTCTTGGAACCCCAGGACGATATGGCGCTGGTCGGTGAAGCCAGCGACGCCGAAAGCGCGATCCGGTTGGCTGCCGATTTGCGGCCCGATGTGATCCTGATGGATCTGCAGCTCCCTGGACGGAGCGGTGTCGAGGCGACGCGTGACATTCGGGCCAGCCAACCGTGCGTCAAGGTGATCGCGCTCAGCATGTACCACGACGCTGGCACAGTAGACGCCATGGTGCAAGCCGGCGCGCAGGGTTACGTGTTGAAGGAGGGCCGGGCGGCGGAGCTGATGGCCGCTATCCGGGTCGTGGCTGGCGGCGGCGCGGCGTTCCATCCGAGCGTGGCAGCCCAGGTGTTAGAGCGTTATCGCCAGATGGCCGGTGTAGACGTACAGCCGCAGATCACCGGTGAACTATCGGGGCGTGACCTGGATTTGCTGCGGCTCCTGGCCGCTGGCGAGAGCAACCGGGACATCGCCGGAAGGCTGCATCTTTCCAGCCAGACCGTCAAGAACCTGTTATCGGCCCTGTACGCCAAGCTGGATGTACGCGGCCGCACGGAAGCCGTGGCGGTGGCCTTGCGAACAGGCGTGCTTAGAGGCGGGCCATAGGCCCAATTTGCCCCCCAACAATGGTATTCACCCCCTGATGGTACCAAAGTACCATCAGGGGGTACTTTTTTAACTGCGACTGAGTACTGTTTGGTCTTTAAGATATGAAGTCCATGTGTTAGGATACTGCCGCCGTTGTATACGTTTATATGTTCCTATGATTTGTTTCGCGTTGGTGTGGGCGCGTGGTGGATTCCCCATGCCCGCTTCTGCCGAAGCATGATCGGGAAGTGTTGTTGGCTTCACTGGGTCAGGCGTCAGCATGGAACAGTTGCTGACCGCGGCCGAGGCGGCCACGTATCTGCGCGTGCGCCAGGCAACGCTGTGGCGGTGGCGCCAGGAAGGCCGCGTGCGGGGGTTCAAGCCTGAGGCGGCAGATGACCGCTGGGAGCAGCCGAACGTTGCGGGACACGGCCGGGAGATCAGTCTCGGCCGTCCTATCAAAAGGAGGGTGAGTGGGAAGAGTTTTTCTATCGAGTTGCCCGTCGAAACAAGGGGTGCGTGTTGACCAATAAGGGGACCGCACCTTGACCGTTAACCGTCACATTAAGAAGAGGAGACCCTACCCATGAAATTGCGCTGGATCACCATAGCGGTGCTGCTGCTGATGTTGCTCCCCGGCCCGAATTACGTCATGGCGGCGCCGCTCGCCAACGACATTACCTGTAGCGCAAGCCTAGCCAGCATCTACCAGGATGAGGAAACCACCGATGTCACCGTCAGTCTGGCCGCTCTGAGCGGCAGCCTGTACGGCTATCAACTGATCGTTGGCTTCGAAG
>CAZYHE010000745.1:0-2542 GCA_964647225.1 uncultured Anaerolineales bacterium | reverse complement strand
GCCGATGGTCAGCCAAAGGGCGACGATCGTCAGCGCCTTTTCACGCCGCGGCAGCCCGCGGCCATCACGATAGTTTCGGATGTAAGCGCCGAACCAACGGTTGGTCAGCAGCCAATGCAAAAATCGCGGCGAACTCCGTCCGTAACAGACGGCAGCCAACAACAGGAACGGGGTCGTGGGCAAAACCGGTATCAGGATGCCCACCAGCCCCAACGCCACACACAACGTCCCCGCGCCAATCCACAGCACTCTACTAAACCGACTCACTGCACAACTCCCTAGCTCTCAACGTATCACGCGCAGCGGCCCGACCAGCCGCAACGTTCTGCCAGGCCCACCCAACTCGATGCGATCCCCGCTTTCTTTGTCATAGGCCCCGGCCCAAGCGTAGTATACACCGGCCGGCGTTTCTGGGGGAATTTCCAGGCGTTGCTCATCGAGCACGATCGGCGGCCGCGTCCAGGTTTCCCATTGCGTCGTCGGGAAGCGGCCATCCCCCGGCTCATGCCCGCTTTGGGTGACGCCGTCGGGCAGGCCGTTGGCCGCGGCCGGGCTGCCATCCTTCAACAAGTGTACGAAGACCACATAGCGCCGGTTGAGCGGCCCGGTGCGCTGCCAGGCCAGCATCAGGCGCGCGGTTTCGCCAGCCTTTACCGTTGGCGGAGCGTTACCTTGATCCAACCAAATGTAGGCCGCCAGGTTGAGCGGCGCGGGCGGCGGCTCCAGCTCGGCCAGCGAGGTCAGGGTGATGGCCCGGCGATAGGCCAACAGCCGGAACGATCCCTCGGCGGCGACCGGCGCATATTCGTGATACACCGGCGGGGCGCCCGACGGGCGAGGCGGCGCGGCATAAGGGTAGATCGGCGCGCCCTCGGCGCCTGGTGTCTCTTCCAGGGCTATGAAATCAGTCGGGATGGCCGGTCGAGCCAGCACCGTGTAGATGCGCTGGCGTTGCGAAAGCTGCGGCACCAGCGGCCAGACCGCACTGACCGACGCGTCCGTCGGAATCTGCGCCATGATCCGCCGGGCAGCCTCGACGCGCGGGGTGACGGCGAAGCGCGCAACCGTGAAATTCCGGCTGCCCGGCCCTGGCGCATCCAGCCAGTAGCCCACCCCCACGCCGCCGGCGATCAGGCAGACCATACCAATTTGACCGATGCGCGCGAGCGCCGCTCGCGCGGACAGGCGCCGATGGATATGGCTCAGCGCGGTCATCAGCCCGAAAAAGAGGGTCGGCAGCAGGGGCGGATTGTAGTACGACTGCACCGACCACTGCGGCTCGTAGTTGCTCAGCATCAGATAGATAAGCACGGGGATCGCCAGCCCGATCACCGGCCAGCCCAACAACGGCAGGAAGAGCAGCGGCCCGATCAATCGCAGGGCAAAGAGCAGCTTCGGCGCTTGCGTCAGGTACGGCAGCATGATCCACGGCTGGGTCAACAGCACGGTCGCGGCGCTCTCCGGCGAATCACCGAGCCAGGGATAGCGCCGCGCCACGAACGGATAGGGCATCCCGCGCGTGGCGGCCGGGTAAAACAGATAGAGCACCAACAACATCCAGACGATGGCCGTCGCGGCCACGAACACACCGTCGCGCCGCCGGAAGCCGGCCGGGTTGAAGGCGACGATGTAGAGGCCGAACATCAAGAAGGTGACGCTAAAATCCTCCTTGACCATCAGGCACAAGATCAGGAAGACCCACGTCACGCGCCGCCGGCCCGTGAGCAGGCCGTAGAGGGCGAAGCCCAGCAGCGGCGGCAGCAACGACACCTCGTGGAAGTCGTTCAGGTTGGCGTTGTGCATCGCCGGATAGACCAGGTACGCGGCCGCGATCACCAGCGCGAGCGTGTTCCCGAACTCCCACGCCTTGAAACGATGGCGGGCGTAAAGATAGATCGGCAGCGCGCCAAGCCCCAACGCCACGGATTGCACAATCAACAGCACCCGCACATCGGACCAGAGCCAGTAAAGCGGGACGATCAGCAGCAGGATCGGCTCGAAATGATCGTAGTAACCGCCCGTTTCGTAGACCAGCGTGGTCATCCAGATGCGGCCATGCGCCAGGTTCCAGATCGTCTGGTCGTAGATGCCCAGATCGTAG
This sequence comes from uncultured Anaerolineales bacterium, assembly GCA_964647225.1. GTDB lineage: Bacteria > Chloroflexota > Anaerolineae > CG2-30-64-16 > CG2-30-64-16 > CAZYHE01. The sequence continues at coordinate 441 of CAZYHE010000745.1, read as the reverse complement.
CCCGTGCCCAGGCCGTGGTGTTGCAGCAGCGCCGAAGTGACCAGGTACGCCGTGCCCAGGCAAAACAACACCGCGAAGATACGATCGGCGGTTTTCGTGCTCAATCTCATTCTTTCACGCGCAGCGATGGCAACAGGATCGAACGCCACAAAATCTTCAGCGGCGGCTGGATCGTCGCCGGCTCTGGGTCAAGCTGTTCCCCGGTCGCCGGATCGAACCAGCCGACCTCCAGGAAATATTCGCCGGGCGGCATGTCGGCGGGGATGCGCACGCGAAACTCATCTTTATAGAGCTTTCCGGGCAAAAACTCCGTAGTCAGCAGCCCGCCCGGCGCGACATGCTCGGCCTGCGCCCAGATGTCGCCGCCTGTGACCGGCGAAGGTGTCTGCTCCGGTCGGCTGCGACGGATGTGTACGAAGCTCGACAGCGTGTCGAGCGATG
>CAZYHE010000744.1:0-2544 GCA_964647225.1 uncultured Anaerolineales bacterium | reverse complement strand
GCGCATCTTGAATAATCCCGAACGACCGGTCCAGATCATCTTCGCCGGCAAAGCGCACCCCGCCGATGAGCCGGGCAAGTCGTTCATCCAGCAGATCTACCAGCTCAGCCACCAGCCGGGCTTTGCGGGGCGCATCCTGTTCATCGAGGACTACGACGCGAACGTGGCGCGCCACCTGGTGTCGGGCGTGGATCTCTGGCTGAACAACCCGCGGCGGCCGAATGAGGCCAGCGGCACGAGCGGTCAGAAGGCCGGGCTGAACGGCATCCCGAACTTCAGCGTCCTGGACGGTTGGTGGTGCGAGGGTTACGATGGCACGAACGGTTGGACCATCGGCCAGGACGGCGACTACCCCGACGAGGCCGCCCAGGACGCCGCCGACGCGCTCTCGCTCTACGACACGCTCGAAAATGAGATCGTGCCGCTCTTCTACGACCGGGGGAGTGACGGCATCGCGCACGGCTGGCTGACGAAGATGCGCGCCGCCATCAAGACGGTGGCGCCGGTCTTCAGCCTGGATCGCATGTTGAAGGAGTACTACAACAAGTACTATTTCCCGGGGAGCCGCTACGGACAACTGGTTGAGGCGAGCTCGGCGGCGCGCGACCTGGCTGAGTGGGAGCAGCGCGTCCGGCAGGGCTGGCCGGCGGTGTCGCTGACGGCCTCGACCGCGCAGGTGGACGGACAGCCGGTCACGGCGATGGCCGCGAGCGGGCCGGCCGCCATCACCGCGACGCTGCGCCCCGGCCGGCTCACCCCAGAATCGCTGACCGTCGAGCTGGTCTATGGCCCGGAGCGCGCGGGCGAACTGACCGAAGCACAGATCGTGCCGTTGCGTCTGACAGGCGGCGCGGGCGGCGAGTTCACCTACGCGGGCGAATTCGGGTTGATTGACCGTGGGGCCATCGCCTACGGCGTGCGTGTGCGCCCCCACCACCCGGCCCTGCCGGCGCCATTCATCGTGCCCCTCGTCAAGTGGGCATGACCGACGACTGACGACTGATAACTGACGACTGGTTTTTCAATGAACGACGCCCCCGCGCCGATTAGCGAGCGCGAAATCGAGGTGCTCAGACTGGTTGCGGAAGGCAAGACCAACCAGCAGATCGCGCGCGTCCTGGTCATCAGCCCGAACACGGTGAAGGTTCACCTCCGCAACATCTTCGAGAAGCTCGGCGTGCAATCGCGCACCGAGGCGACGATGGAGGCGGTGCGCCGGGGCTGGGTGGGGGTCAACGTCGCGGCGTTGCCGGGAGCCGTCTTCGGCCCCGGTGACGCGCCCGCGGCCGAGCCTCCGGCCGCCCAGCCGCCCGCCGAAGCCCCCGCCGAAACGCCCGCGGAAATACCGGCGGCCGAGCCGGCGGCCGCTTCCACGGCTCCCCCCGTGCCGGTTGAGCCGATCCAGGCGCGCACGCCGATTGCCCTCTGGCAGCGTGTGTACATGGTGGGGGCGGCCCTGCTGATCTTCCTCGGTTTGTTGGCGCCGGCCTGGTGGCAGAGCCGGAGCCAGGCCGCCCGTCTGACGCCTTTCAGCGACGCGGGCCGGCCGCAGACGGCGGCCGCGCCGCGCGGTCAGGTCGCGCGCTGGCTCACCCGGGCGCCGTTGCCCGAGCCCCGCAGCCGCATGGCCGTCGCCACCGACGGGACGCGGCTGTATGTCATCGGCGGCGAGACGGGCGGCGCGCTCACCGACCAGGTGACGATCTACGATCCGCGCAGCAACGGCTGGCAGGCGGCCGCGGGCAAGCCGACGGCGGTGGCGAACGCGGCCGCGCTCTGGCTCGATGACCGCGTGATCGTGCCCGGCGGCACCCTGGCGGACGGCGCGGCGACGAATGCCGTCGAGGTCTACGATCCGCAGGCTGACACCTGGTCGGCGCGTGCGCCCTTGCCCTTCCCGCTGGCGGCGTATGGCGCGGCCGCGCTCGGCGGCAAGCTGTATCTGTTCGGCGGGTGGGATGGCGCGCAGAACCGCGCCGACACGCTGATCTATGACCCCGCGAGCGACAGTTGGGGCAGCGGGACGGCGTTGGCCGAACCGCGCGCATTCCTGGCCGCCAGCGCGCTGGGCGGGGTCATCTACGTGGCCGGCGGATTCGACGGCGAGCGCGAGGCAGCGGCGGTGGCGGCCTACGACCCGGCTGGTGAAGGGCGCGCGGCCGGGCCGTGGACGCCGCGCGCACCGCTCAGCCAGCCGCGCGGCGGGTTGGGGCTGGTCGCCCTGGGGTCGCGGCTCTATGCCATCGGCGGGGGCTGGACCGAAGCCTTGACCTTCAACGAGCAATACGACACCCGCACCGACGCCTGGTCGCGCATCGAGACACCGATCGTGGGCCAATGGCGTAACCTGGGCGCGGTCGCGCTCGGCAACAAGGTCTACGCCATCGGCGGCTGGGGCGGCAGTTATCTGAGCAACAATGAGGAATATCAGGCGTTGCTCCAGCAATTGCTGCCGTTGTTCACGAAGGGACAATAATCAGTGTCATTGCGAGGAGCGGGGTGTGCGACGAAGCAATCCCAGCCATGACAGGGAGATTGCTTCGC
>CAZYHE010000743.1:0-2545 GCA_964647225.1 uncultured Anaerolineales bacterium | reverse complement strand
GTTGGTACCGCTATCACCATCTCTTTGCTGAATTGCTGCGCCAACGAGTGCGACAGCGTGACAACGTGGCCGAATACCACGTATGTGCCAGCCAATGGTATGAAAATAATGCCCTGATGCTTGAGGCTTTTCACCATGCGGCCGCGGCCGATGATATTGAGCGCGCCGTGCGCCTGATGGAAAGCAAGGGGATGCCTCTACACCTTCCTGGCGCGGCGACGGCGGTGCTGAATTGGCTGGAGTCACTACCAACGACCGTGCTGAATGCCCGGCCCGCGTTGTGGTGGAAGCAGGCTGAACTGTTGCTGAGTATCGGCCAAACAATTGGCGTAGAAGAGAAACTCCAAGCGACTGAAGCCGCTTTGGCTGCCGCAGCCCTGCCCGGCGCCGAGCTGGATGACCAGACCCGAGACCTGATCGGGAAAATTGCCGTCGCCAGAGCTGGCTTGGCGCTTGCACAGCACCAGGCAGAAACCATTCTGGTTCAGACGCGCCGCGCCCTGGAGTATCTGCACCCCAACAGCCTACCTTACCGCTCTGAGGCGATCCAGACGATGGGGTACGCCTATTATCTCCAGGGCGATCGGGTTGCGGCCGGTCAAGCCTATGCTGAAGCCTTAGCTATCGCCCAGGCGTCTGGGAATCTGAGCAATACCATATTGGTTACAACCAACCTGGGTCAGATACAGCAATTGGAAAACCAGCTTCACCGGGCCGCCGAGACCTACCAGAGTGTTCTGCAACTGGTTGATGACTATTCGCCTGCGAATGCCGGTGTAGTATATTTTGGCCTGGCTCGGATCTGCTACGAGTGGAACGATTTGGAGTCCGCTGAACGGCACGGAGAGCACAGTTTGCAGTTGGCGCGGCAGTACAACCAATTCATTAACCGGTTCATTATGTGTGGGGTGTTCCTGGCGCGCCTGAAACTGATCCGGGGTGATGTGGGCGGGGCAGCGGCGCTGTTGACCCAAGCAGCACAATCCGCGCGCCAGCATAACTTCGTGCAGCGGCTGCCTGACGTTGCTACCGTACAAGTGCTGGTGTTGCTTCGCCAGGGCGATCTGGCGGCCGCCGCGCAGCTGGCTGAGACGCACGCCCTCCCCATCAGCCAGGCCAGGGTGTACTTGGCCGAGGGCGATCCGTCCGCCGCCCTGGCGGTGTTGGGCCCGTATCGTCAGCAGGTGGAAGCCAAGAATTGGCAGGATGAACGGCTCAAAGTGATGGTGCTCCAGGCAGTCGCGCTTCATGCGGCTGCTTTGCAGACGGATGGCGAAAAGGACAAGGCGGTGCAACTCCTGGGTGAGGCGCTGGTGCTGGCCGAACCGGGCGGCTTCATCCGCCTTTTCGTTGATGAAGTGCCGCCGATGGCGCAGCTATTGGCCGAGGCGGCGGCCCGCGGGATCATGCCGGACTATATCGCCAAGCTGCTGGCGGCATTTCCGGGCGCGGCGCATGATGCCGGACAAACGACAAAACCTGCGGCCGCCGTCACGCGCCGCGATCTTTCGTCGTTGGTCGAGCCACTGAGCCAACGCGAGTTGGAAATCCTGAAGCTGATCACCCAGGGACTCTCGAACCGTGAGATTGGCGAACGGCTGTTCCTCGCCCTGGACACCGTTAAAGGCCACAACCGCCGAATCTTTGGCAAACTCCAGGTGCAAAGCCGTACCGAAGCGATCGCCCGCGCCCGCGAGTTGGACCTGTTGTAGCAAAGTAGCAAAAACAACACCCCCCATCAACACCAAAGTGTCTATACGGTAACACCATGCACGCCCTATACTACTTTTGCGTTAGGCGAGAGGCACAGCAGCTTGCGCTAACCAATCATCACAGGTACAGGGCCATGGCGAACAAACTCAACCCACAACCAGATCCAAGCCAACCCGTGGTCTATCAAATCAGGCTCAAGGGCCATCTGGGTGCGCAGTGGACAGACTGGTTTGGCGGCTTGACCATCACGCTGGAAGATGGCGGCGATACGCTCCTCACCGGCCCGGTGGCCGATCAGGCTGCGCTGCACGGGCTGCTCAAAAAGGTGCGTGATCTGGGCATGCCCTTGGTCTCGGTCTGTCCCGTCGAACCCAGGCCCCCGACTACGCGCGGGTCAAGCCAGGCCAACGTGCCAGATGTCAAATCGTAAATTGGCGTGAGCGGCTTGTTCAGCGGTAACCGTATTACCAGCTACATTCCCCTGGCGGCTCCTATCGCCGTGCAGGAAATGGTTCTGGCGGTCTGGCTGATCGTGAAAGGGTTCAATCCGGCTGTAGGCGCTTCCATGCCCGCGAAAACGGAAGCGAACGAAGCATTGAGCGCGTCATAGACTCGCGATATAAGGGACAGGGAGGGCTTGAGACCCTCCCTGGAACCCTCCCTGCTCAGCTACATGCAAATGCTGTGTAATAGACTTTGGGAATATGACATAATACATCAAGAAGAGAGAATTAAATGTTAAAAAAGGGTTCGATGGTTCTTTCAATATGGTCCGGTATCAATTTCGTACTCGCCTTTACCATATTGTGCTATGTCATCGTTCTCAAGGAGG
>CAZYHE010000742.1:0-2550 GCA_964647225.1 uncultured Anaerolineales bacterium | reverse complement strand
CTCGCGGTAGTTGACCGTGATCCAGTGGCCGTAGAGTTTGGCCGCGCCGTAGGGGCTGCGCGGGTAAAAGGGCGTGGACTCGCGCTGCGGCACTTCCTGCACCTTGCCGAACATCTCGCTGGAACTGGCCTGGTAGAACCGAATCGAGCGATCCACGATGCGGATCGCATCCAGGATGCGCGTCACGCCCAGGGCGGTGAATTCGCCGGTTAGCACCGGCTGCGTGAAGCTGGTCGGCACGAAGCTCTGCGCGGCCAGGTTATACACCTCGTTCGGGCCGTGTTCCTGCAGGATATGGATCAAGCTCACCTGGTCGAGCAGATCGCCCTGCACGATCGTAATCCGATCCTGGAAATCGCGGATACGGTCGAAGTTCGTCGTGCTGGTGCGGCGCACCATGCCGATCACTTCGTATCCCTGTTTCAGCAACAACTCGGCCAGATAGGAACCATCTTGACCGGTGATACCGGTCACTAAGGCTTTGGGCATGTCATGCTCCTCTCGCTACGATTCTCATCTCCAGCGGCGTCGGATCGGTCGCGCCGGTCCGAATCTGCTCGCGCCAATACGCCAGCACATCGGCCATGCTCTGCTCGAACGGGATGACCGGCGACCAACCGGTGCGCGCCTGAAACTTACGAATGTCGGCGCGCACTTCCGGCACTTCGACGGGGCGGAGGCGCGCCGGGTCCTGGACGATGGACACGGGTTTCCCCGACAGGCGAATCAGCGTTTCCAGCAAGGTTTGGGCCGTGAACGAATTGCCCGACCCGATATTGTACACCTCGCCCGGCTCCCCGCGCGTCAACGCCAGATGGTACGCGCTGGCGACATCGCGCACGTCGCTGAAATCGCGGCCGGCGCTCAGATCGCCCACCATCACCTGGGGTGTGCGCCGCCCGGCTTCGATCTCGGCGATCTGCTTGGCGAAATCGGCCGCCACGAAACCTTCGCGCTGGCGCGGCCCCACATGGTTGAACGAGCGCACCCGCACAGTCGCCACGCCGTAGCTGAGGTAGTATTGCAGCCCCAAGTAGTCCTGCGCAATCTTGCTGACCCCGTAGGGCGTCACCGGGCGCAGCGGCGTGTCTTCGTTAATCGGCAGGTCGGCGGGCGTGATCTTGCCATACTCCTCGGCCGAGCCGATGACCAGCACCCGGCTGTGCAGCTTAAGCTGCACCACCGCTTCCAACACATTGAGTTGGGCGCGGATGTTGTTCTCCAGCGTGAACCACGGATCGAGCCGCGAGAGGGCCGAGATCGGTTGGGCCGCCAAGTGGAAGATGTAGTCGGGATTCGTCTCTTCGACGATATAGCGCACGACCTCCAGCCGCGAAAGCTCGGCCGGGTAGAGCGCCAGCCGGTCGCGCAGGTGTGCGATGTTGTCGTGCCGGCCGTACACCGTGCCCGAAAGCTGCCAGTCGGTGTGCGCCAACAGATATTCGGCCAGATGGCTGCCGACGAACCCGGAGATGCCGGTGATGAGTGCGCGCAAGAGTGCCTCACGGATTGCGGATTGCGTACTGCATGAAGATTATACCGCATGATCATAGCAAGGGCAAAGCATAGACTGGTTTGTTTATGTTCCGCGTTTGCATATTTGGGTGTATACTGAGGCTAGGGAAAGGGAGGCGAGACATGAGTATCCAACAAGTCGGGTCGCCATTGACCGTATCGGGCTGGGCGGGGCAGCACGTCCCTGCCATCATCGCGGATCAGGCCCTCCAGCAGTTGCTATGTTCGCCGCGCCTGCCGGATGCCATGCGGCGTTTGCAAGCAATCGCGCGTGCCGAAGCCAAGAAGCGCCGCTATTTCTATGACGTCATCACCGAGCAGCAGAAGGCCGAGTTCATCAACGGAGAGATTATCGTGCATTCACCTGTCAAATTGTGTCACGCTGTCGCCAGCGAAAACCTGTTCACACTTCTGAAGATGTTCGTTCGGCGGCATAACCTGGGCAGTGTGTTCCATGAGAAGATCTTGATCGTGCTCAATCGTAACGACTACGAGCCAGACATCTGCTTTTTCCGCACGGACAAAGCCGCCAGCTTTACGCCCGCGCAAAGCAAGTTCCCCGCGCCCGACCTGATCGTGGAAGTGTTGTCCGAGTCCACCCAGGCAATAGATCGCGGCGTCAAGTTCGAGGACTACGCGGAGCATGGCGTCGGTGAGTACTGGATCGTGGACCCCATCGCAGAAACCATCGAGCAATATGTGCTGCACGAAGGCGCTTACCGGTTGGCGGTGAAGGTCAAGACGGGCACGATCGCCAGCGCGATCGTGACGGGGTTCGAGATCCCCGTGCGCGCGGTCTTCGACGGGGCCGAGCAGCTCACCGCGCTGCAAGCGATTCTTGCCGGCTGAAATCCGCCTCAGGGTCGTCCTGAAACAAAAAACGCGAAGCGCCAGGCTTCGCGTTTTTCCATTTACCGAGGGTCGTCACGTACTACGCACGACGCAATACGTCCTTACGCCAACCCCGCCGCCTTCTTCAACACCGCTACCTTGTCCAGCTTCTCCCACGGCGCATCAATGTCGGTGCGGCCGAAG
>CAZYHE010000741.1:0-2552 GCA_964647225.1 uncultured Anaerolineales bacterium | reverse complement strand
ACCCCGCCTTCGACGTGACCCCGCACCGCTACCTGACGGGGATCATCACGGAGGAAGGGATTTGCTACCCGCCGTTTGGGGTGAGTTTGCGGCGGGCGGTGGAGGCGGCGGCAAAGAGACGGGTAGACAAGTAGACAAGGAAACCAGTAGACAAGGCGTGCGCAACCTATTTCCTTGTCTACCTGTTTCCTTGTTTCCCCTGTCAATGAGGCATCCTGGCTTTGAGCGAACTATCATCTACCTGGCTTGATCGTATCGTTTGCGGCGACGCGCGGGACATGGCCGCGGTGCCGGATGCGGCAGTGCAGTTGGTCGTCACGTCGCCGCCGTACAACGTGGCGAAGGACTACAGCGACCATGACGACAATCTGAGCCTGGATGAGTACGTCAGCTTGCTGAACGCGGTGTGGCGGGAGTGCTATCGTGTGCTCGTGCCGGGGGGCCGGCTGTGCGTCAACGTGGCGAACACGGATCGCAAGCCGTATCTGTCGCTGGTCGGCTTGATTGATGAACAGTTGCGGACGAGCGGCCAGACCTGGCTGCATCGCGGACACATCATCTGGGACAAGGGCAGTTCCGCAGGCGTCTCGACGGCCTGGGGCAGCTTTGGCCGGGCATCGAACCCGACGCTGCGCGACGTGCATGAGTACATCACGGTCTGGAGCAAGGATCTGCTCAAGCTTGAAGGCGGCGGGGAAACCGGCGTCACCGGCAACCAGTTCGTCGCGTGGACGCGCAGCATCTGGCGGCCCGAAGAGCTGCTGCCGGAGTTGCAACGGAAGATCACGGAGAAGCTGGCCGATGCGCGCAAACGCGAAAAGGACGACGCCTGGATCGCTGAATCCATCGCGCGGGCCGTGTGAGGCCAGGCGGTCGTCCCCGGCGAGACGGTCTGGAATATGACCACCGAATCGGCGGTGGATCACCCCGCGCCGTTCCCGGTGGAGTTGCCCAGGCGGGTGATCCAGCTCTACACGCAGCCGGGGGACGTAGTGTTGGATCCGTTCATGGGATCCGGTTCGACGGCGATTGCGGCGGTGTTGACGGGGCGGCATTACGTGGGGTATGAGGTGTCGGCGGAGTATTGTCAGTTGGCGGGGAAGCGTTTGGAACACGAAGCCGCGAAGACCAACGAAGACACGAAGCGCGAAGGCGCGAAGTAGGGTGTTGCGCGGGGCCGCTTCCAAAGAAATAACCGGGGGAGCTTTCGCCCACCGCCCGTTTAGTCCCAGGTGGTGTTCCAGGAAGGCTACGGGGCACCCGATCTGGATCGAATATACATCGGTCGTCTGAATTTGACAACAGCACAGCAGGACATGCGCGGCGGATTCCAGGAATCGAGCCTTCAGGCGGTTTGTGTGCGATGATAGCGCAACCGGCTAAAGCCTCGAATCCAGTACGCAACACGCAATACGCAATACGAGGTTCTATGTCTGTAATCGTCACCGGTTCCATTGCAACCGACTACATCATGAAATACCCCGGCCGTTTCCTGGAGCACATCCTCCCGGAGACGGGCAAGATCAGCGTCAGCTTCCTCGTCGAAGAGAAGCAGATGAGCCGCGGGGGCATCGGGCCGAACATTGCCTACACCATGGCGCTGCTCGGCGAGCGGCCGCGGCTGATGGGCACGGTCGGCCAGGATTTCGGCGATTACCGCGCCTGGCTGGAGGCGCAGGGGGTGGATACGTCGCTGGTGGTCGCCTACCCCGGCGAGTTCACCGCCACCTTCACGGTCATCACCGACCTGGCGCAGAACCAGATCGCCGGGTTTCACGCCGGCGCGATGAGCCGCGGCCGCGAGCTGACCTATCGCGGCCTGAACACCGGCGAGATTGACTACGTGATCATCTCGCCGCACGATCCCGAAGGGATGCTCCGCAACTGCGCGGAGTGCCGCGAGCTGGGCATCAAGTTCATCTTCGATCCCAGCCAGCAACTCGCGCGGCTGGACGGGGCGCAGGTGTTGGCGGGAATGACCGGCGCGTTCGGCCTGACCGTCAACGACTACGAGCTGGAACTGGTCAAGAGCAAGACCGGCCTGGACGAGGCAGGCATCCTGGCGCAGGTCGAGCTGCTCGTCGTCACCCGCGGCGCGGAGGGGGCCAGCCTCATCTCGCGGGCGCGTCGCGTGGACGTGCCCATCGTCCCGCCCAAGACCATCGCCGATCCGACCGGCGTCGGCGACGCGTTCCGCGGCGGGCTGCTGGTCGGCCTGGTGCGCGGCTACCCGTGGGAGGTCGCCGGCCGCATCGGCGCCCTGGCCGCGGCCTACTGTCTGGAGCAAGTGGGCACGATGAACCACCGGTACACGGTGGCCGAGTTTGCGGCGCGGTATCGGGAGAATTTTGGGGACGCGCCGGAGTTGCAGGACCTTTTGGGGAAACAAGGAAACGAGTAGACAAGGAAACAAGGAGGCGAGTAGACAAGGAAACGAGTGGACAAGGAAACAAGGTTGCCGCATGGGACGCCTTGTCTACTTGTCTACTTGTCTACCTGTCCACTTGTTTCCCATTCACAAGGAGGCTTTACTTGGGTACTAACTATGACAT
>CAZYHE010000740.1:0-2552 GCA_964647225.1 uncultured Anaerolineales bacterium | reverse complement strand
CTGAACCTGGAAACCGGCTGAAGCCTCGAAGCCACAAGATTGCCTGATCGCTCTTGGCATCTCATGCTTCACGTTTGACGCATGACGTTTGACGCAATACGCACCGCGCAATACGCAATACCACAACGGAGCCAACACCCATGTTCCCACGAACCCAAATTGAAAACCTGTCTGTTTCTCGGCTGATGATCGGCACGAACTGGTTTTTGGGCTTTTCGCACACCAGCAAGGCCCATGACCGGATGATCCGCGAGGCGGTGGACGCGAAGCGTGTGGCCGATGTCCTGGAGGTCGCCATGAAGGCCGGCGTGGACACGCTCTACGGGATGCGGCCGGAGCCGAAGTTGATCGAGGGGGTCGCGGAGGCCGAGCAGCGCACGGGGCGTAAGTGCATCCTCATTTCCATCCCGTCCTTCCCGACCGCGGGGGATGCGGCCAGCCTGGGCGAAGTCGAGCGCACCCTGGATCAGTACGCCGCGCTCGGTGTGGACATCTGTATGCCGCACCAGAACACGACGGACGCGTTCGTTGACCGCCGGACGCGTTCGCTGGCCGGCATTGAGCCGATCCTGGCCGCGATCCGGGCGCGGGGGATGCTGCCGGGCCTTTCGACGCACATGCCCGAGACGCCAATCTACGCCGACAACACCGGGCTGGATGTGGCGACCTATATCCAGATCTACAACGCGGCCGGCTTCCTGATGCAGATCGAGGCGGACTGGGTGCAGCGGATGATCTGGAACGCCAAAAAGCCGGTGATCACCATCAAGCCGCTGGCGGCCGGCCGGCTGCCGCCGCTGGTCGGGTTGGCCTTCTCGTGGGCCACGCTGCGACCGATTGACATGGTCTGCGTCGGCGTGATGACCCCCTACGAGATCGAGGAGGTCATCGAGTTTTCGCTATCTATCCTTGAGCATCGCGCCCCGCGCGTCGAGCTGCAGGAGTCGCGCAGCAAGGCGTCGCTCAGGTAGCCATGCCGAGCTGTACAATTTAATTTACACAAGAAAGGGAGTATCTGACAATGTCCAAATTGCTCAGCAAACCGGAGTACGAGAAGTGGATTGCGCAGACCCGGCCGGAACGCATGGCCTGGTGGCGCGAAGCCCGTTTTGGCATGTTCGTCCACTACGGGTTGTACGCGCTGGTCGGACGCAACGAATGGGTGATGTCGCTGGAGAACGTCCCCATCGCCGAGTACGAGAAGCTGGCGAACCAATTCAACCCGAAGCCGGGCGCGCCGCGCGAATGGGCAAGGCTGGCGAAGGCCGCGGGCATGAACTACATGGTGCTGACGACCCGGCACCACGAGGGGTTCAGCCTGTGGGATTCCGCAGCCAACCCGTACAATTCAGTGAATTTCGGCCCCAAGCGTGACATCGTGGCCGAGTTCGTGGCTGCCTGCCGCGAATATGATCTCAAGATCGGCTTCTACTCCTCGTTGATGGACTGGCATCATCCCGACGGCTGGCGCTGCGCGTTCGATACGCAAGCTCGGCTGCGCTTCAACGCGTATATCAGAGCCTTGAATCGTGAGCTATTGACGCAGTACGGCAAGATTGACATCCTCTGGTTCGACGTATCTCGGCCGATGGAGAGCTGGGAGGGGTGGGATTCGCTGGAACTCAACCAGATGGCGCGGGAGCTGCAGCCGCACATCCTGATCAACAACCGCAGCCGGCTCGACGAGGACTTCGGCACCCCGGAAGAGCACCTGACGGCGATGGATCGCGACTGGGAAGCCTGCATGACCTTCAACGGCATCAGTTGGGGCTACGTGGATTCCAGCCAGGCGATCCCCTACAGCTACAATGCGCAGCGCATCATCAAGATGCTCAACACCGTCACGTCCGGCGGCGGCAACCTGCTGCTGAACATCGGCCCGACCCCCGATGGTGGCGTGCCGACCGAGGCGATCGCGCCGCTGACCACGGTGGGTCAATGGCTGGCGGAGAACGGCAAGGCGGTCTACGGCGTGAAGCCGAAGTCCAGCTACGGCAACGCCAACGGCGTGTGCGCTGCGTCTTTCGACGGTTCCAGCGTCTATATCTGGAACTGGATCTGGCCGACGGGCGGCGAGATGGCGTTGGGCGGCTTCATGTCGCCGGTGAAGGCGGTGCGGCTGGTGAAAGATGGCACGCCGGTGGCGTTCGAGCAGCGCGGGCATCGCATCCTGCTCAAGAACCTGCCCACGGCTTCGCCCGACACCCATGCCGGGGTCGCGGTGCTCGAACTCGAATTCGGCGCCGCGCCCGAATTCCACCGCGCCAGCTACTACCCGCAGTTGCATGGCGGGCAGGATTGGGCGGGGGAGAACAAGATCTAACAGAGAAGCATTCGACAGGATTGACAGGATTATGCAGGATGATATCGCCATTCTCATCCTGCTCATCCTGTCACTCCTGTCCGATCTCGGTTTGCCTGAGCGAGGAGAAGTTCATGTCTACCACCCATCCGTTCGGCAATGACCCGGCTAAGATCGCCGGCTACCAGGCGTTCTGGAATCGCAGCTCGGTCAAACGGCCGTTGGTCGGCTTCTCGATCAAGAGCTGGTT
>CAZYHE010000739.1:0-2557 GCA_964647225.1 uncultured Anaerolineales bacterium | reverse complement strand
CGGCTGCCGATCGTGCCGTCCCAATAGCCGCTCACCAAAGCGTCATCGAGTCCAGAAAGAGCTGCCGCAGGTCTTCGGGGCTGGCCGGCCGGGGCGAGAGCTTGGTCACGCGGTGCTGGGGGAGCGTGCCCGCCACCAGCGTGTCCACGTCGGCGGCGGTGAAGCCCAGCGCGCTCAGCCCGTTCGGCATCCCGGTGCGGCGCATCAGGTTCACGATCGTCGCGGCGAGCAGATCGCCGGCCTCTTCCGGCCGCGCGCCCGCGGTCTCCGCGCCCATCAGCCGCGCGGCGTAGAGGTGGCGCGCGGGATCGGCCGCTGCGGTGAAGCGAAAGACAGCGGGCGCGTTGAGGATCACCGCCATGCCGTGCGGCACCAGCGGCCGATCCGCCGGATACCCTTCCGCGACGTAGCCGCGCACCCCGCCCGAGACCGGGTACGACATGCCGTGCGGCAAGTGTACGCCCGCGTTCCCGAAGCCGATCCCGGCGAACGCGGCCGCCAGGAGCATCTGGGAGCGCGCCTCGTCATCCTCCGGGTCCTGGAGCACGCGCACGATGTTGGCCGCCACCATCTCGATGGCCCGCGCGGCCCACACGTCGCTGATCGGATTCGCGCCCTGGTAGGCGGGCCGCAGGCCGGGATGATCCGGCGCGGGGCGTTGGTCGTAGGGCAGCGCGGTGAGCGACTCGATGGCGTGGCACAGCACGTCCCAACCGGTGCAGGCCGCGACCATCCGGGGCAAGGTGATCGTGTTGTTCGGATCCACGATGCCCATGTCGGGCCGCAGCATGTTGTGCGCGATGCCGGTCTTGACGTGCCGCTCCAACAGGTCGAAAATCGCCACGCCGGTCGTCTCGCTCCCGGTGCCCGCGGTGGTCGGGATGGCGATGAGGGGCTTGAGCCGGCCAGGCACCGGCTGCCCTTGGCCGATTGGCGCGTTGACGTAGGTCAGGAAATCCGCCGGGTAGGTCGCGTAGAGGTTGGCTGCCTTGGTCGTATCCATCACCGACCCGCCGCCCACCGCCACATACCCATCGAACCGGCCCGCGGTCGCGAACTGGATCGCCTCCTTGAACGAGAGATCGGTCGGCTCGATGCGCACCCGATCGTACAGCACGGCATCCAGCCCCGCGGCGCGCAGGGCCGCGAGCGCGATTGCAACGGTCTCGCCGCCCGCCAGGTTGGGATCGGTGACGACCATCACCCGCCGCGCGCCGAACTGGCGCATGTCGTAGCCCACCTCGGCCGTGGCGCCCGGCCCGAACTTGATCCGCGAGCTACTCATCAGAATCGTGGTCTCGAATGGCATGGCTGACTCCTTGTGATCTATCCCGCGATGCGTTGGGAAATTGTCCAGATGACCGCCGGTTGACTCCCGCGGTATGACTGGGCTATAATCTCCGCAATGAGATTGGATTATACGGCGAGCGTTTTCGCGCGTCAAACACCGAAGCCAAATCAATCACATCTCTGGGAGAAACCAATGGAAACCATGCAAGCAGTGATCCTGCGCCGGCCGCGGCAGCTTGAATTGATCGAGATTCCGCGCCCCCGGCTCCGCGAAGAGAATCAGGTATTGGTGCAGGTGCGCGCCTGCGGCATTTGCGGGAGCGATCTGCGCTACTTCGCCGGCGAAAACCCCTGGGCGCTGCACACCCTGGGCCGCCACGTGGACAACCCACCCGATATGATCCTGGGCCACGAGTTTGCCGGGGTGGTGGTCGCGGTGAACAGCCCACAGCACGAAGGGCTGCTGGGCCGGCGCGTCGGTGTGCAGGCGTTTCGCACGTGCGGCGTCTGCGATCTGTGCACGGGCGGCCACGAGAACCTGTGCCGCCAGACGTTGCACATCGGCCACGCCCAGGGCTGGAAGGAGATGGACTTCTACCCCGGCGCGTATGCCGAGTATTGCCTGGCCTGGGCCGACCTGCTGCACCCGATGGCTGACCCCATCTCCTTCGAAGAAGAAGCCATGCGCGACATCCTGGGCGTGGCGGTCCACGCGGTGGGCCGAGCGGAAATCCGCGCCGGCGCGACGGTGCTCTGCATCGGCGGCGGCCCCGCGGGACTGTGCATCGCCCAGGTGGCGCGCGTCCGGGGCGCGGCCCAGGTCGTCGTGTCCGATCCCTCCCCGCTCGCCCGTGCGATCATCGGCCGCTATGACGGCCTGGCCGCGCTGAACCCCCGAACCGAGAGCCTGACCAGCGGGCTGCAACGCATCACCGGCGCGGCCCGCTGCCAGGCGATCTTCGACACGGTGGGCAGCGCCGAGACCTTCAACGAGGCGCTCTCCCTCCTTGCGCCCGCCGGAACTTATGTCAACCTTGCCGTGCAGGACATCCCCGCGACCCTCAACCTGGGTGCAGTCGGCTCCGAGCGGCGCATCACCGCGTCCTCCAATGCCTTCTACCGGGACGAACGCGAGGCACACCGCCTGATCGAGACCGCCGCGGTGGACATGCGCTCGATGATCACCCACCGGTTCCCCCTGGCGCAGTATGCCGAGGCGTTCGATCTGCTGATGCGCCCCGACCGCGAGGCCTACAAGGTCGTGTTC
>CAZYHE010000738.1:0-2560 GCA_964647225.1 uncultured Anaerolineales bacterium | reverse complement strand
GTAGATTGGTAGGTTGGTAGGTTGGGAAGTCACGCAATACGCAATACGCAATACGCAATACGAACACGCACATGAGGCAGCATGACCGCACTCCTCGAACTCCGCGACGTTCATACCTATATCGGTCAGTTCCACATCTTGCAGGGTGTGGCGCTTGAGGTGCCGCAGGGCCAGGTGACCGTGCTGTTGGGGCGCAACGGCGCGGGGAAGACCACCACGCTGCGGACGATCCTGGGCCTGACGCCGCCGCGCGCCGGCCAGGTGGTTTTCGACGGCCAGCCGATCGGCGGGCTGCCCACCTACACGATTGCGGCCAGGGGCATCGGCTACGTGCCCGAAGATCGCGGCATCTTCACCGATCTGACCGTCGAAGAGAATCTGGTCATCGCCGAGCGCAAGGCCGGCGACCTGGCGGGCAAACGCGACCTGATCTTCGGTCTCTTTCCCGATCTCAAGCGGCTCTATCGGCTGAAGGGCGGCCAGCTCTCCGGCGGCCAGCAGCAGATGTTGGCCCTGGCGCGCGCCCTGGTGCCTGATAACCGCCTGATCCTGATTGATGAGCCGACCAAAGGGCTGGCGCCCATCGTGGTGGAACAGGTGATGCAGGCGCTGCACAACCTGAAATCCGCCATCACCGTGCTGCTGGTCGAGCAGAATTTCACCGTCGCCAAGACCATCGGCGACCTCTGCTATATTGTGGACGCCGGTCACACGGTACACAGCGGGCCGATGCAGGCCGTCGCCGCCGACGAGGCGCTCATCCAGAAGTTTCTGGGCGCGGGGTAAGGTCCTGTCCTGCGACCGCAGGGAGTCCCGCGCAGTCTGCGGGGAGCAAAGCCGAAGGAGAGTCGCCATGAGCTTAGAAGCGCTCGTCAGCATCATCATCCAGGGTTTGACCCTGGGGATGCTCTACTTTCTGATCGCCGCGGGGCTGTCGCTGATTTTTGGGTTGATGGACGTGCTGAACTTTGCGCACGGCTCGATCTTTATGATCGGTGCGTACATTGCGCTCACGGTTTTTTACAACCTGGGCGGCGGGCAGTTCGGGGTCTTCATCCCCGCGCCGCTGGCGCCGACGCTGCTCAAGCTCGGCCTCCAGCCGGGCGTGGCGCTCATCGCCAACTCGAACCTGCGCTTCATCATCGGCCTGCTGGCGGGTACCCTGGTGGGCGCGGGGCTGGGCGCGCTGATCGAATGGAGCATGATCCGGCCGCTCTATAAGCGCCCCATTTTTCAGGTATTGCTCACCCTGGGCCTGGCCTATGTGCTCTCGGAACTGGTGCGAAACATCTGGGGCTTCAACCCCTACAACCTGGAGAAACCCGCCGCGCTGGCCCAGTCGGTCGAGATCATCAACCGCTTTGTGCCCGTTTACAAGTTCTTTCTGATCGCCCTGGGGTTCACGCTTTTCATCGTGGTGTGGGCGCTGCTGCAGAAGTCACGGCTCGGCATCATCATCCGCGCCGGCGTGGAAAACGGCGATATGGTGCAGGCGCTCGGCATCAACGTCCGCAAGGTCTTCACGCTGGTCTTCTCGATGGGCGCGGGCCTGGCCGCCCTGGGCGGCGCAGCCGCCGGCCCCTTCGTCGGCATCTCGCCGCTGATGGGCATCTCTTACCAGTTGAGCGGCTTCATCGTGGTGGTGATCGGCGGCATGGGCAGCATCCCCGGCGCGGCCGTCGGCAGCATCCTGGTCGGCCTGGCCCAGGCCTTTGCGGCCAACAAGCTCAGCCCACTGGTGGCCAACGCCATCCTGGTGGGGCTGATGGGCGTGGTGCTGCTGCTGAAACCGGAAGGGTTGTTCGGGGTCAAGAAAGAAGGGGGGAAGTAGACCATGAAGAACGCACTCGCCTGGCTGCGCGCCAATGGCTTCGCCCTCCTCCTGATCACGTGCGCGGCGCTTCTACCGCTCCTGGTCAACAAGTTCTACCTGGGGCTGCTGATCGAGGTCTTCGTGCTGGCGGTTTTTGCGCTCAGCTACAACCTGCTCCTGGGCTACATCGGCATCATTTCGTTCGGCCACGCCATGTTCTTCGGCTCCGGCGCCTATGTCGTCGGGCTGACCCTGGTGCGCATCCCCTGGAAGAGCATCACGCAGAGCCTCGGCCTCCCCCCGACCGGCCTCTTCATGGATGTCGTGCCGCTGCTGGTGATCCTGGTGGGGGTCGTGCTGGTCACAACGCTGCTGGGCGTGCTGATTGGGATCGTCACGCTGCGGGTGCGCGGGGTCTACTTCGCGATGGTCACGCTGGCCTTCGCCGAGGTGCTGGCGATCCTGGCGGCTTCGTCCGAGCTGCGGTCACTCACCGGCGGCGACGAAGGGTTGCACGACCTGCCGGTGCCCATGTGGATCAGCCCGACGCAGCAGCGCGTGCTCTTCTACTATCTGACGCTGCTCTTTCTGATCGCGATGTATTTGCTGATCCGCCGCATCGTCAGCTCGCCCACCGGCCGGGTGCTGATCGCCATCCGCGAGAACGAGGGCCGCGTGGCGTCCATCGGCTACAACCCGTTCACCTTCAAGTTGATTGGCATCGTGGCCGCGGGCATCATCGCGGGG
>CAZYHE010000737.1:1300-2563 GCA_964647225.1 uncultured Anaerolineales bacterium | reverse complement strand
GAACAGCCGGTCAATCGCGCCTTCGAGCCGCGCCTCGGTAGCCGGATCGAGCCGCGACGACGCCTCATCCAGGATCACCAGGCCGGGATCCTTCAGGAAGGCCCGCGCAAACGCGATCAATTGCGCCTCACCGGCCGACACGCCGGCGGCCATGCCCCCGCCCGCAGCCAGGATCGTGTCCAATCCACGGGGAAGCGACAGCGCCCAATCCCACAGCCCCAATTCCCGCAGCGCCCGCTCGATCTGATCGTCGCCGATGGTCGGGTCGAAAAAGGTCAGGTTATCGCGCAACGTCGCCTGAAACAGTTGCACATCCTGCGTGACAAGCGTGACGCGACGCCGCAGCTCGCGCAACGGGACCGTGTGGAGGTCGGCGCCGCCCACAGAGATGACGCCGGCATCGGGATCATAGAAACGCACCAGCAGCCGCGTCAGCGTGGTCTTGCCGCTGCCCGTGCGCCCCAGCACGCCGAGCACCCGGCCCGGCGCCAACCGGAAGTTGATTTCCTGGAGGATGATCGGCGGACCGGCCGCCGGCTCAGCCGTCTCCGACTCCCCCGCGCGCGGCGCCTCATCGCGGTAGGCGAACGACACACCCGCAAAGGCGACCGAGAGCGGGCCGCGGGGCAACACGTCGGCCTGCAAAGTCCCGATGGCATCCGGCCCCGCGCTCTCTCTTGCGCGCGGCTGCATCTGTAACAGCTCGTGTATCCGGTTCAGGCTGGCGGTCGCCTGCTGGAGATCTTGCAATTCGGCGCGGATGCGCTGGAGCGGCCCGGCCAGCATCCCCACGTAGGCGACGATCAGATAGGCCGCGCCGAGGGTGGCTTCCCCGCGCAGATAGAGGAGGACGCCCAACGCCAGCCCGGCCGTATAGCCGATGACCGACAGGAGGCTGGTCACGTTGTAGATCAGGGTGTCGGCCATGATCGAGGCGCGGAAGGCCTCCAGCGAGCGGCGGAGCAAGCCGTAGAGCCGGCGCAGCGTGTACGCCTCGGCGCCCGCGGCCCGGATTTCCTCCGCGCCGGAGATCCGCTCCTCGATGAAACCGTACAACTCCGCACTGACTGCCCGCTCTCGCGTCCAGCGCGCAACGGCCAACGGTTGGATCGCCCGCAGCGCCAGCAAGGTCGCGGCGGTGTAGCCCGTCAGCCCGGCGCCGACGAGCGGATTCTCCCGGAACAGGAGCAACAGGATGCCGGCGACCAGCAGGCCGTTGCCGGCCACCTGCACGACGAACGCCGAAAAGAAGTTCGCCAGCGC
>CAZYHE010000737.1:0-1200 GCA_964647225.1 uncultured Anaerolineales bacterium | reverse complement strand
AAGCGGATCACCTGGGGGTTGAGCAGCTCCAGGGCGATGGCGGCCAACAAGAGGGCGCTCAACGCCAGCATTCTCGCGCGGTGTGGGCGAAGATAGGCGGCCCACAAGTGACGGTAGAAGCGCGAAGACATGGTTAATCCCCAAAAAAGCGGCGGCCCAGGTATTCCTGCGCCGCCGGCAACTAAACCTCATAGATCGTGTATGATTTCCCGGACAAACCTCTCAATCGGTTGCCATGTCTGGGGTCACATCGTTGGGAGCAGGCTCGGCTGGGGTTGATTCGAGCTTGGTCGCCGGGGCCAACATCTCCTGGCTATCACGATAGGTCTGGCCGAACAGCGCCGCGCTAATCACCGACAGATAGAGCGAGGCCGGCGCGAGCGCGAAGGGTACAGCGATACACAAAACGAGCGAGTACATCAGCACCATGCTCGCCATGCTCATTACGCTGTACAAACCGATGATGACGACCCACGCCACGAAGTAACCCAGTTTATTGACTTTGAGCAGCGGCCACCATTCACGCACGCGGAACGCGGCGCCAAAGCTATCCTTCGCGACGAAGTGCGCGCTCGCAACCGGCAAGGGAATCGCCGCCAGCATGAAGAGCAGCACACCGACTGCCAGCGCGATGAAATAGACGCCCATCCCGGCAAACATCGCCAGAACGCCAGCATCCGACGACCCACTTGAGCTTTGCGCCACACTGGCCATGATGCCACCAATGTAGGCAGAGAACCCCACGATCACGGCAATGAATCCTGGCAAAAAGTAAACGATGCTGATGATGGTCCAGCGCAATCCATCTATGATGAGCTTGCCCCATTGATCCCACGCGGGCAGATGCAGCTCCTCGCCATTGATGGCCTGGCGCATGATCCGCAGCGCGTAGCCAGCCACAATCAAGCCGGGGATGATCGGGATGATGAAACCCGCCAGCACAAGAACACAGCCGAGGATGAACCGGCTGCGCGCGTCAACACCAACACCGGGAAACCTGAAGACGGCCTTGAGTGAGGAAATGGATGGGCGATCTGACATGAATGTCCTCCTTGGGGTAACGATGAGTACGGTTCGTACTATAACTGAAATCAGTGATTCATGCAAAGTCCTTAGCGTAAATCCGGCACTGTGTTCGCGTGACCCCGCTCAATACGCGGTGGTGAGGGTCCGTTGATACGGTTCGACCCCCGGCCCTTG
>CAZYHE010000736.1:0-2568 GCA_964647225.1 uncultured Anaerolineales bacterium | reverse complement strand
CCCTGCCGCAGCTCCTCGATCTGGTCGAACGCGCGGCCCGCGGGGATCAGCAGTTGGGCAGTCAGTTGTTCAACGCCATGCGCCAGCTCGCCAGCGATCCGGGCCAGCCCGCGGAGTTGCGCAGCCTCGGCAAGGCGCTGACCCTGGTGCTCATCGGCGACAAGAACCCCGATCTGGCCGCGCTCCCGCCGGAGCTGGCGTCCGCGGTGCGCGGGTTGTTGTGGCGGCTGCGCGCAGGGTAACGGGGGGCGGGGAAACGGAGATATGACAACGAATCAGCGGGATGGATCGAATCAGTTCACCGCGGGGGGCGATTCGGTGCATCCGGTGGATTTGTTGTCATATCGTCCCATCCTCCCATCCTCCCATCGCCGCAACCATCACTCAGTGAAAATCAGCGGGAGATAGAGCCAGCGGCCCGCCGTGGCGGTCGGTGTGACCGTGGATGTGCGCGTGGCGGTCGGCGTCGGCGTTGAGGTACGCGTGACGGTTGCCGTGGCCGTCGGTGTCCGCGTGGCGGTCGGTGTGAGCGTTGGCGCGGCGGGATATTCGTCCGCGCCGATGTCGGGCGCGGCGTCGCGGGGCGCGCCGTCCAGGTCGGCGGCGATCCCGGCCGCGACCCCCGCATCGCGCGCCGCGCTCGCGGCCTGGATGTGATAGTCCCCCGTCGCCGGCGCAACGAACGCCGGGTCGCCGTCCAACGCCGCGGCCCCGCGCACGCCGTCGCCGGTGTTGCCCCAAAACAGGGTGCGCGTGGCGCCGAGGCTCCCGCCGCCCGTCGCCGCCAGCCCCAGGACGTGCCCGGCCACGATGGTGTTGACCAGCGTCAGGCTCCCGCCGGCCGCCTGGACGCCCGCGATACTTTGCCCGGCCGGCGCGTCGTTGTCCGCGATGGTGTTGTGGGCCAGTTGCGCCGCGCTCAGGCTGTAGACCCCCGTGCCGCCCGCGCGCGCGAAGTTGTTGGCGATCACGTTGTTGGTCAGGCTCACCGCGCCGCTGGTCGCGATATAGACGCCGCCCCCCTGGCCGGCGCCGGAAAGCTGGCTCACCACGTTGTCGAGGATGCGGTTGGCGTTCAGCGTGGCCGCCACGCTGCCGAGCAGCGCGATCCCGCCGCCGTGATGCTCCCCGCCGTAGCCGCTGTTGTGCAGCCGGTTGCCGCGGATCAGGTTGCGCTCGGCCACGAGGATCCCGCCGGCCGCGTACACCCCGCCCCCCTCGGCCAGCCCGCCGTAGATGCTGTTGTCGGCGATGGTGCTGTCTTGCAGGGTCAACTGCCCGCTGTGGAGCAGGAGGCCGCCGCCCTGGCCCTGGTTGGGGCTGGAGCCGCCGGCTGCATTGCCCACGAAGCTGGCGTGGCTGATCTGAAAGGTCGTGTTGGCGGCCCACAGCCCGCCGCCGTAGCCCGCGTAGCCGGTGTAGTTGTCCTGGATCGTGTTGCTGATCGTCAGGCTGGCGGATGTGTTTTCGAGATACAACCCGCCGCCCCAGCCGCCCCCTTCGCCGTCCGTGCAGCCGTTGAGCGCAATCCGGTTCTCGCGCCAGTCCACCAGCCCGCCGCCGAGCTGATAAACGCCCCCGCCGCGGCCGCGCAGGACGTAATCGGTGTTGGAAGTCGCGGTATTCCCCGTGATCTGATTGCCGGCGATCACGCTGCCCGCGGCCGGGCCGACGAGCGCCAGCCCGCCGCCGTAGCCATCGCGGTTGCTCGAAGCCATGTTGTCCTGGATCTGGTTTCCGCTGACCGTCACCGGCCCGCCCGCGACGTACAGCCCGCCGCCGAACCCGTTGTTCTGGTCATCGCCGCCGCCCCGGTTGTACCCGGCGAACTGGTTGTCCTGGATCGTGCCGGCCCCGGCGAAATACAGCCCGCCCCCGCGGCCGGCGACGATGCGGCCGGGGATGCTCACCGCGCGGTTCGAGGTGAAGCGGTTGCCCGCGATCAGCGTCGCGGCCCCCGCGCTCTCCACATACGCGCCGCCCCCGAAGCCGTCCGCTGCGGCGGCCTGGGCGATGCAGGCGGTCAGCGTGTTGCCGCGCAGCGCCGGCGTGGCGTGGATGGCATAGAGGCAGCCGCCGCGACCCGCCGCGGGGGTCGCGGCCGTGGCGCGGCCGTTGCGCAGGGTCAGGTCGCGCACCGTGGGCGTGATGACCGCGGCCGGCTGCCCGATGATGGCGATGGCCCGGCCCAACGTTTGCGCATCGAGCGAAGCCGGGAAACGCGCCGGATCGTGCTCGCTGAAATCGGCGCTCCAGCCGCCTTCGAGCGTCAACGAGCGGGTGATGCGCAGGTCGTGCTCGGTGCAATCGCCGGCGACCTTGATCGTGTCGCCATCCCCGGCGGCCGCCAGGGCCGCGGCGATGGTTGCGGCGGGGGCATCGTTCAGGCGGACGAGGCACGCCGCAACGGGCGCAGCGTCCGGCGCGTCGGGCGCTTGCTGGCCGGCGGCGGGGATCGAGATGACGGACGCGACGACAAAGGCCAGGGCGAGGGAGCAGAGCGTGTGTTTCATGGCGGCGTTGCCTTTCACTGGCGTGACGCAAGATGCCATCTTGCGCTACTTGCGC
>CAZYHE010000735.1:0-2573 GCA_964647225.1 uncultured Anaerolineales bacterium | reverse complement strand
CCCCAACGGCTGGCAGGTCGAGCTTTCGACCGGCTACCATCAGGTGGACATCAACAACTACCAATGGCTGATTGACGTGTGCCAGGCCTACGATGAGCCGATCCCGCCGGCGTTTCGAGACAGCATGGCGCGGATGCACGCCGTCAACGTGCTGATGATGATGCCCGACGGCCGCCTGCCCGACGTGAACGACGGCGGCTGGCATGACGTGGCGCGGCTGACTGATTACCCGACCCGCGCCGATTTCCTCTGGGCGCGCACGAAGGGTGTGCAAGGTCAACCGCCGGCCGTGATCTCGCACGCGTTCCCCTACGCCGGCTACTACGTCATGCGCACCGGCTGGGAACCGGACGCGGTCTGGGCGCTGCTCGATGCCGGGCACTTCGGCTACGGCCATCAGCACGAGGACAAGCTGAGCCTGCTGCTGCACGCCCACGGCCGGCTGCTGCTGACCGAAGGCGGCAACTACGCCTACGACGCGTCCGAGATGCGGCGCTACGTCCTCTCGACGCGGGCGCACAACACCATCCGGGTGGATGGACAGGATCAGAACCGCCGGCTGAGCTACAACCGGGCCGTCTTCGATGTGACCGCCCCGTCCGACGGCAGCCTGCGCAGCGGGCCGGGGTACGATGTGGCGGAGGGCGTGTACGATGAGGGCTACGGCCCGGACGCCGCGCTGACCGTCCGCCACGAGCGCAAGGTGATCTTCCGCAAACCCCAACAAGTTGGGGACTCCGGAATGCCGAACTTGTTCGGCCCGTGCCTGATTGTGATTGACCGGCTCATTCCCACCGACGCCGCGGCGCACACCTACCAGGTCATGTGGCATCTCAACGCGGACGCAGTCGAGACGGACGGTCTCACGGTTCGCAGCGCCGATGGCGGCCAGCCCAACCTGACGATCCTCCCGGCGCAGACGACTGGCCTGACCGTGCGCGTGGTCAGCGGGCAAGAGACGCCCGAATTCCAGGGGTGGAAGGCGATCAAGAACCATCAGCAAGGCGAGTACGTGGCGACGCCGACCGCGCTCTACGAGTGGACGGTCGCCGGCCCGGCACGGTTGGTCACGCTGCTCTATCCGACGCGGGCCGGCGCGGCGTGCCCGGTCGCGGCGGTGCGCGCATCATCCGATGTGGCGGCCACGGAGATTCAGTTGACAACGCTGGACGGGAGAACGATCAACCTGGACGAGAAGGATCTGTAAGTGACTGCCCGGTGGAAACGCGCGGCGATATCCGTCGCGATCACTTGCCTGCTTTCCTGGACCCTCCTGCCGCTCGCCATGCCGCCCTTCCGCCGCTATTCCCTGCGCGAGTTGGGCGAGGTGTTGCTCTGGCAAGGGATGGGGGCGGTCGGCTGGCCCTTGGCGCTGCTGGGTGGGGTCGTCAACCTGCTATTTCAGGGCCGGGTGGCCGGCCTGGCGCCGCTCCTGTTCGTCGCGATCTATCCGCTGATGCTGCTGTTGCTCGTCGTGGCTCTGGCCTCAAAACGCTTCGGGCGCTGGGCGTTGATCGCATTGCATCTGCTCATCGCTTTCTCCTTTGCCGCCGTTTGGTATCGAGTTCTGAACGGCTATGATTTCATGGTAGGATAGAGGAAACCCATGCCCGCAAAGTGTTACTACGAACATACTGGGCCGGCGAAAGACCGCTTCCCTTGCTTCGATGGCGAGAACACGGTCTGCCCCCGCTGCTGCCTGGAAGCGTGCCCGGTCGAGGAGCCGGACTGGTTCGCGCAGTGCCAGGCGGCCGGTCGCCCGACGTGGCCGCCGGCGATGCGCGAATTGGCCGCTGAGGCCGAGGCAGAGCTTGTGACGGGCGTCGCACACAAGCTGGTCTGCCTCGAAACCTACTGGGATGATGGCGAGGCCCAGCTTTTCCGCGACACGTCGGTGCGCTCGTTTCTCGATGGCCTGGCTTCACGATTCGACCCGCCCATCCGCCTGGCGCATCGCTTCGTCGAGTCCATGGCGCAACTTGCCAGCTACACCACGCAGCCGGATGGGCTTCTGTGGCAGGACGCCCATGCCTTCGATACCCCCATCTACTACCTCTCCTTCCACGGCTCCCCAGGGACCGTGCATAGCGCGTTGGAAGAGTTGGGCGGCAAGTCGTTGTGTGACGCGTTCGCGAACTTCGGGGAGGCATACCCCAATCTGATCTACTTCGGCGCGTGCAGCGTGCTCGCCGGGCGCACGGGACGCAAGTTTGCGCGTGACTTTCTGGCGGCCTCGGGCTGTCGCGCCATCATCGGCTACACCACAGACGTAGATTGGATGGACAGCATGTTCACCGACTTGCTGTTTCTGCATCGGTTCTACTCAGACGACGATCCGTGGACGAATCTCCAAGCCATCCACGAGTCGGTCCTGGCCGATTTTGCGCCGGCGCGGCAGCTTGGCTATGAGCTGCACTTGCCAGATTGAACGAATAGAGATAAGTTGTGTAGTTGTATAGTTGAGGTGATGGGGGAAGGGGATGGAGTTTCTGGATAAAATCATTTGCGGTGACTGCGAGCAAGTTCTCAAAGAGCTTCCGAGTGACTCGATTGACTTGATTTTCACCTCGCCG
>CAZYHE010000734.1:2080-2576 GCA_964647225.1 uncultured Anaerolineales bacterium | reverse complement strand
CCAAGCGTGGCGGCGGGCAGATTTCAGCGTGGATGTGGCGCGAATCTGCGAATTAACAAATCAACAAATCGGCAAATCGGCAAATGGCGAATTGGCGAATCAGCGAATCAGCGAGTGGGCGAGTCGGGGCGACCCCAATCTCCCAATGCACCAATCTCCCAAGTTACTTTTTCTTACCTCGCCCAACAACCCCGACGGCAGCCTGCTCGACCCGGCCGACCTGGAGCGGCTGCTGGGGTTGCCGCTGCTGGTGATCCTCGACGAGGCGTACATCGAGTTTGCGGGGCTGGAACACTCGCGGGCGCGGTGGGTGATGGCGCACGACAACCTGATCGTGCTGCGCACCTTCAGTAAGTGGGCGGGGATCGCGGGGCTGCGGCTGGGCTACGGCATCTTCCCGGCCTGGCTGATGCCGACCCTGTGGAAGGCCAAGCAGCCGTACAATGTCAACGTGGCTGCCAGTGTCGCCGGCCTGACCTCGCTGGCGCACCGTGCG
>CAZYHE010000734.1:0-2070 GCA_964647225.1 uncultured Anaerolineales bacterium | reverse complement strand
GAGCGGCTCTACCGGGAACTGTCCGCCGTGCCGTTCCTGCGTCCCTACCCCAGCCGGGCGAACTTCGTCCTGTGCCGGGTGGCGGGGCGAGACGCGCGGGAGCTTAAGGCGGCGTTGGCAGCCCGCGGCATCCTGGTGCGCCATTACGCCAAACCCGGCCTGGCGAACTGCATCCGCGTCAGCGCGGGCCGGCCGGAACAGACGGACACGCTATTGGAAGCATTGATGAATGTTGAATGATGAATGATGATTGACGGTAGGGAGCATTCATCACTCATCATTCATCGTTCATCATTCTCGTCAACTCATCCGGGTGCGCGATGATGCGGTCGGCCCCCAACCGCGTGTAGTGCTCGGCCTGGGCGGGGGTGGTCGCGATGCCGATGGCGAGCCAACGCCGGCCGCCCGCCGCATCGGCCCGCCGCGCGGCCATGATGTCGTCGGGCGCGTCGCCGACGTAGGCCGCGGGCAAAAGGCCGGTCGGGTCGAGCGCATCGGCGGCGCGTTGGAGCAGGAAGGGGTGCGGCTTCAGCAGCGCTGCGCCGCCCGGTGCCTCCAGCGCGTCGGTCATCGTGGCGGTCGCGCCGAAGAAGGGCGCCAACTCGAAGCGCCGAAGCGGATGCGCCAGCTCGAAGCGGGTGCGGCCGGTGGCGATGCCGAGCCGGGCGAAGCGACCCAACGCAGCCAGCGTCTCGCGGCCGATGAGCAGCGTCTCGGTCTCGATCAGACCGGGGCCGGGCCAGAAGCGGGCGGGGTAGCCGTAGCCCTCGGCGAAAAGGTTGGCGCCCAGGTACACTTCCGAGAAGATGCGCTGCACCAGGTCGGTCGTGGCCGCGTCGCCGCTGCGCCACACCAGATGGGCGTTATGGGTCGGGGTCACGCGCGCCAGGCCGGCCAACCCGCCGCCCGCAGTTCGCACCGCAGCGACGAGCGCTTCCCAGTCGGGAAGGGTGAGCGACCGCCCGGCAAGGGGTTCGGCGGCTGTCCGCAGCGCGACGATCAGCGCATCTTGATCCGCCCAGGCGTGCTTTGGCAGCGGCCGGGCCGGCGGCAACTCAGCCAACAGCACATGGAGCAGCCCGGCCGTCAGATCCCAATCGTCGTTGAAGCCGGTCATCCGCTTGAACGTGTCGTACAGATCACCGGTTAGTGGCGGCGGGGTCAGCCCCAGCAGGCGCAGGTAGATGCCCGCCGCGACGGGCGCGGCCTCGCGATAGGACAGGGTCACGTCAATCAATGTCCCGTCGGCGTCGAAGATGATGAGGGCGGGACGGGGTAGAGGGGTAGATTGGGACATTGGTTCCTGGTAGATTGGTAACAGAGTCTATTCTCCTTCTGCTCTGGGCGGTTTCTAACCGAGCTTATCTGGGCATTTTCGTTGATTGCGCCTGATTTGTCAACCGCCGCGATCATCATTCACCAATCATCGTTCATCATTTCGTGTGGAGGCGCCATGCGTACCGCAACCGTTGATCGGACAACCAAAGAGACCGAAATCCACCTGACCCTGGCCGTGGATGGCCGGGGTCGGGCGGAGGTGAGCACCGGGATCGGCTTCCTGGATCATATGCTGACCCTCTTTGCGCATCATGGACTGTTCGACTTGACGATTCAGGCGACGGGCGATCTGCACATCGACGCGCACCACACGGTCGAGGATGTGGCGATCTGCCTGGGTCAGGCGCTCGACCGGGCGCTCGGCGACCGCGCGGGGATCGTCCGCACGGCGCACAGCTATGTGCCGATGGACGAGGCGCTCGGTTTCGTCGCGGTGGATCTGAGCGGCCGGGCCTATGCGGTGATTGACGTGACGTGGCATGGCCCGGCGCTCGGCGGCATGGATCCCGACCTGGTGCGCCATTTCTTGGAGACGGTTGCGATGCATGGCCGGCTGAACCTCCATGCACGGGTGCCATATGGCCGCAACGATCATCACCAGGCCGAGGCGCTCTTCAAGGCGTTGGGCCGCGCGCTGGATGCAGCCACGTTGATTGATCCGCGGCGGCAGGGCGTGCCGAGCACGAAGGGGATGTTGGTATGAACGAGAAGGGTCAGGAGTCAGGAGTCAGG
>CAZYHE010000733.1:0-2581 GCA_964647225.1 uncultured Anaerolineales bacterium | reverse complement strand
TCGACGTGACCGACCGGCGCAACACGCTCGTGACGTCGCGCACCGTCCTGCCCTACCGTTTCGAGGCGCGGCTGCCGGGCAACCTGCTGCTGATCCGCGACGCGCTGGCTGACCGCGGGCTGTTCATCCTGAAAGAAGCGCCCTGCTCCGATGCGCAACTCGCGTGGCCCGGCTGCGATTTCGTCGCCAAGATCGGTGAGATCCAGGCCGTGGGCGTCGGGCTGGAGCCGGCCGACCTCGACCCCGACGAGTGGACGCGCGGGTATGGCTGCGTGGTCGGCGTGGCGGATGGCGGCGAGTACGGCCTGCTCTCGGCGCTGCGGTCTTACCAGGAGCGGATTCGGGTTCATCAGTCCGGCCGCGACGAGATGATCCTGCTCAACACCTGGGGCGACCGCGGGCAGGACACGCGCATCCGGGAATCGTTCGCACTGGCCGAGTTGGACGCCGCGGCGCGGCTGGGCGTCACGCACTTCCAACTCGACGACGGCTGGCAGTCGGGGCACTCATCCAACTCCGCGACCGCGGGCGGCTCGCTGGAGAATATCTGGGCGCGCGGCGACTATTGGGCGCCGCACCCTGAGCGCTTCCCGAACGGGCTGGCCCCGGTGGTCGAACGGAGCAAGGCGTTGGGGATCGAACTGTGCTTGTGGTTCAACCCCAGCAAAGATGACAGCAACGCCCACTGGCAGGCGGACGCCGACGCGCTGATCGGCCTCTACCGCGAGTACGGCATCCGCACCTTCAAGATTGACGGCGTGCTGATCCCGGACAAGCGCGCCGACCTGAACTTGCGCGCGATGTTCGAGCGGGTGATGGCTGCGACCGGCGGGCAGGCGGTCTTCAACCTCGACGTGACCGCAGGCCAGCGGTGGGGCTATCATTACGGCAACGAGTATGGCAACATCTTCCTGGAAAATCGCTACACGGACTGGGGCAACTACCACCCGCACTGGACGCTGCGCAACCTGTGGATGCTCGCCCGCACCGTGCCGCCGCAGAACCTCCAGATCGAGTTCCTCAACAAGTGGCGCAACGCCGGCCGCTACGACGCCCATGATCCGCTGGCGCCGGGACGCGTCCCGTTCGACTACTGCTTTGCGATCACGATGATGGCGCAGCCGTTGGCCTGGTTCGAGGCGACCGGCCTGCCCGAAGAAGCCTTCGCCGCCGCGCCGCTGATCCGCACCTACCGGGCGCACCAGGCGCGCATCCACGCCGGGCAGATCTTCCCCATCGGCGCGGAGCCGTCGGGCGCGGGCTGGACCGGCTTTCAATCCAGCCGGCCCGCTGGCGGCTATCTGCTGGTCTTCCGGGAGCACAACGACCGGCCCGAGGCCCGGCTGCGGCTGTGGGACGTGGCCGGACGGACGATCCACTGCACGTTGATCGCGGGACAAGGGCACGATTTCTCGGCCGCGGTGGATGCGAACGGCGAGGCGACGTTCGCGCTCGACCGACCGTTCTCGTTCGCGCTCTATGCTTATCACGTTGATTCGTAGCACGTCTTCCCGCTGGAACGGAGTCACCGGACACAGATCAACACAGATTCCACAGATTTGTCTAATCCGTGTCCATCTGTGGAATCTGTGTCCTCACCATTCATAAGGAGACCCCTGCATGGACGCACTCGAAGCCATCCGTAAGCGCCGCACTGTGCGCAACTTCACCGGCGCGGCGATCCCGCGCGCCGACCTGGAGACGATCGTGGACGCCGGCCGGCTCGCCGCGTCGGGCTACAATCGCCAACCCTGGGATTTCATCGTCGTAACAAATCGGGGTATGATAGAGCAGCTCAAGATCGCCGCGCAGTGGATGGAGAAGGCCGGCGCGATCATCGCGGTGGTGCTCGATCCATCGTCGAAGTACTGGCTGGAGGACGGCTCGGCCGCGGTGCAGAACATGCTCGTGGCCGCCACCGCGCTCGGCTACGGCGCGTGCTGGCTGGAGGGCTACACGCTGCCGCTGGAAAGCCAGTTCAAGGCGCTGCTCGGCGTGCCGAACGACAAACGGCTGCTCACCCTGGTTCCCATCGGCGTGCCGGTCGAGTGGCCGGTGAAGGAGAAGAAGCCGTTGGAGCAGGTGTTGCACTGGGAGAAGTTCTGATTTGGCTCACGGATCGCACAGATGAACACGGATAGGATCTAAAAATCGGTGCAACGTGCGGCATCCGTCGGGAGGCGTAAATATGGAGACGATGACTGTTGAGGTTGCAGTACCCAGCGATCTGTTTTCGCTGCTGGGACATACGCGGCGCAGCGTCGCAGCGACTGTTAAGGAGTTCTCTGTTCTTGGGCTATACCAGGAACGCCGGATCTCCGTCGGGAAGGCCGCGGAGTTGTTGGAGCTGAGCCGGAATGAGTTTGCCAGGCTCCTGACGCGCAAGGGAATCCTTTACTTCGACTACTCCAAAGAAGAGCTGGAAGATGAATTCCGAGTCGTTGATGGATGGCGAGCCAAGCAAGTCTCAGGCTGAAGACCGTGCCTGCAGGATTGTGTCGAATGCCGGGCCGCTCATTACACTCTCGGTGATCGGTCAATTTGATCTGTTGAGGAGGCTCTTCGGCTTGATCTCTATTCC
>CAZYHE010000732.1:0-2582 GCA_964647225.1 uncultured Anaerolineales bacterium | reverse complement strand
TCAACCGGCGCTGTGACTTCTTCGACCGGCGCTGCGACTTCGTCAACCGGCGCTGCGACTTCTTCGACCGGCGCTGCGACTTCGTCAACCGGCGCTGCGATTTCTTCGACCGGCGCAATGACTTCTTCGGCCGGCGCGGCTGTGACTTGATCGGCGGCCCCGGCCGGTTCGGCGGGCGCCTCTGGCGCCGCGGACGTCTCGTCGGCGGCCGGCGCGAAGGCGGTCTCCAGGGTCGTCAGCGCGGATGACACCCCAGGCTCGGGCGCCTCGGGCGTTTCGACGGCCGCGGCAGGCTCGACTGGCGGGGCCTTTGTTTCGGCGGCCGCCTCGCTGCTGGCTGTGCCGGCCGCATACTGGCCCATGACGTAGCCTTCGATGGCCTTAGCGGGGTGGGTCACCAACTCGCGTGCGCTGCTGAGCGCCTCTCCGGTAGTTTGGAGCGGCCCGGCGATCTCTTGGATCGGCTCTTTCAAGCCTTCGAGGACTTCGCGGGTCTCGTCAAGCTCTTTGGAGAATTCGCGCGTGGCTTTGCGCATGTCGCGCAGGGAACCGCCGAGCTTGGTGGCGATTTCGGGCAGCTTGTTGGGACCAAAGATCAGGAGCGCCAGAATGAGCACAAGGATCAGTTCGAGAGGGCCAATGCCAAGGATATCCACGCTCAGTCCTTTACGGCCGCAACGGGGTGTCCGGCGGCCACAGGGAGTGTCGAAGCTGCGCGGGCCGGCGCCAGGGTGATCGGCTCCTGGTTTGCGACCGCCGACCCCAGTACGCCGTTGACGAAGCGCGAGCTGTTATCGCTGCCGAATAGTTTCGCCAGATCCACGGCTTCGTTGATGGCGACTTTGGGCGGGGTGCCGGCCAGCCCGGTCAACTCGAATAGCGCAATGCGCAAGACATTGCGATCAACGACCGCGATCTGGCCGACGGGCCACGCGGGCGCGTAATGTTGAATCAGCTCGTCGAGCCGGTCGCGGTGGGTGAGCACGCTGCTGACCAACAGGCGCAGAAAGGCTTCACCATCGGCCGGCAGCGGCTGATCTTCCAGCCGATAGGCCACGGCGTGATCAGCCCGGTGATTCGTAGTATCCAGTTCGTAAAGCGCCTGCAGGGCGAGGGTGCGGGCCTGATGGCGCGTATGCACCGTGCTTTTTTCTGCCACGCGTCAGCTATCCTCTGCGATGGGCAGCGACGGCAGAACGACATCGTCAATAAACACGTCCACCGCGGCTACGGTCATGCCGACCATCTCTTCGATGGCCCGGATGACGCTGTCCTGGATCGCTTCACCGAGTTTGAGCAGATTATTGCCGTTCTCGGCCGCGACATGCACCTCGACCCGCACACCTTGCTCCACGACCTGGACCGAGATGCCGTCCTCAACCGCACTGGCCGAGCCGAGCCAGCCGCGCACTTTGGGCGGGACAGGCACCAGCCGGCTCACCCCCGGCTGCTCCAGCGTGGTTTGATGCACGATGGTGGTCAGTACGTTAGGCGCAATGGTGACTCTCCCCAAGGGTTCGTCCATGCGTCCTCCTCTTTCTGGCGCTACTGCATCACCAGCCCGCCGTCCACGCTGAGCACCTGCCCGGTGATGAACGCCGCCCGGTCGCTCGCCAGAAACGCCACGGCGTAGGCGATCTCTTCGGGCTGGGCGAACCGGCCGAGCGGGGTCATGCTGATGATCGTCCGCTTTTGATCTTCGTTCAAGACATCGGTCAAGACGGTGGGCACGAAGCCCGGCGCAATCGCGTTCACCGTGACCCCGCGCGGGCCGATCTCTTTCGCCAGCGCCTTTGTGAAGCCGATCATGCCGGCCTTCGACGCCGAGTAGTTGGTTTGCCCCGCCTGCCCGGCCAGGCCCGAGACCGAGGTGATGTTGATGACGCGGCCCGCCCGCTGCTTCATCATGGGGCGCACGGCCGCTTTCGAGCAGTTGAACGCGCTCTTCAGGTTCGTCTGGATCACCAGATCCCAGTCGGCTTCGGGCATCATCATGATGAGCATGTCGCGCGTGGTGCCGGCGTTGTTCACCAGGATGTCAATCCGCCCAAAGCGCTCCACGGTCTCTTTGATCAGGCGCTGCGCCTCGGCAAACTCGCTCACATTGGCGCTGATCACGGCCGCGCTCCCGCCGGCCGCGATGATCTCGGCGGCGACGGCCTCGGCCTGCGTGGCGCTGTCCCGGTGGTTGATGATCACGGTGGCGCCCTGGGCGGCCAGCTCTTTGGCGATGGCCGCGCCGATCCCCCGCGAGCTGCCGGTCACGACGGCGATTTTCCCCTGAAGCATTGCATTCTCCTGGATCTGAATCTCAATATCAGTTATTAGCATCCTGAGCGGAGCACCGCAGTAGTTCGCGGGGCGTAGTCGAAGGATGCGGCTTGAACCAAAAGACCACTGCGCACCGTTCGGCTGAGCTCACGCCGAAGCCCTTCGACTACGTGGCGAAACGGCCGCCACTCCGCTCAGGGTGCTCCGCTCAATAGACCCAACACTAAGTTGAACACATCCATCTCAGAAGCCCTTGAGGGCGGCCGCGGGCGTCTCAACCATCTCGAAGACGCGGTCGAACTTGGTGAGGC
>CAZYHE010000731.1:0-2583 GCA_964647225.1 uncultured Anaerolineales bacterium | reverse complement strand
CATTGATTAATGCAATTAAAAAGAATGACCCAAAAATTTTTTCAAGATTGGACTGCAAGAATGCGTATAATCAAATATTACTGGAAAAAGATATGAGGAAATTCACAGGTTTTTCAATTATGGATGAAATGGGAAGACCAATAAGATTTCAATGGAGAGTTATTCCGTTTGGTATAAATGCTATTCCGGGTTTATTCCAACAAATTATGCAAAATGTTTTACAAGGTATTGATAATGTGGTGATCTACTTAGATGACATTATAATTTTTACAACAGATTTGAAAGAACACATTGAAATAATTAATAAAGATTTTGAGAGATTGAATAAATTAAATGAAAAAAAATGTCAATTTTTTAAAAGAGAAATGTTAATTTTAGGGTATAAAATCGCCAATGATGGAATACAATTAGATAGTGAAAAATTAATTAATTTTTTAAATAATAAAAATAGACCAAAAACCAACAAGGATATTAGAAAATTGGTGGGTTTCTTATCATATTTTAGAAAATTCATTCCTTTTTATAGTGAAATTATGTATCCATTAGAAAAATTAAGGTATAAAACCAAATTTGAATGGGATGAAGTGTTAGAAGAAAGATTACAAAAAATATTGAACATTTTAATAACATCGCCATTACTTCATACTATGAATGATAAATACCCAATTTTTATGGCTATTGATGCTTCAGGTTATTGTTTGGGTGGCATTTTATTCCAAATGATTGACAAAAAATTTAAATTGATCTCTTTTAACAGCAGATTATTATCAAAAACAGAAATTAATTATACCACACCAAAAAAAGAATTGTTGGCGTTGATTTATAACTTAAAATATTATAAAGAGTTTATTTATGGTAGAAAAATAACTGTTTTTTCTGACTCTCAATGTATTTTGTACACAGTTAAGTTAATTTATGATCATAGTGATAGTAAAGAATTTCTCCTAAATTGGTTGAATATTTTACAACAATTCAAGTTCTCAATAATTCATGTAGAAAGCATTAAAAATTTACTACCAGATTTACTGAGCAGAATGTACTTTAAAGAAAAAACAAATAAAAACATAAAAAAATGGAATTTAAATAAAATTAATATTAAGAAAGAGGAGAAATGGGGAGAAATGGCAGAAAGAAGTGGTGAAATAATTTTAAATGCGGTAAAGCAAGAATTAGAAGATAAAAAACAGGAGTCAGATTGTGAAATGAAAGAGATGCTGAATGGTGATCAGTTGGGACACCAACATTATAATGCCGGACACGGGACCATTTCAGGAGATATTGGTAGAAAGATAGGACACTATCAAAACAAAATTCCGACAGGAAACCAATATAAAAAAGAGGAGAAGGAGAGTAAAGATCAGGAACGACAGTTCCAAAATAAAGGAGGAGAAGCGGATCAATTAGTTGATAAAAAGGAAGATTTTGATGAATGGAATTTGGAATTAGTTAAATGGAAAGATATAGATCAAGATAATTTGGTGAAACCAATAACAATCAAACAAATTACAACAAAAAAAGAAGATGTTGAAAATAAAGATAATCTAATTGATAAATCTAAAGAAGAATTAATTGAAATAGTTAAATCTTTAAAAAATACAGTGAATAAACAAGAAAATCAAGAAGAATTAATTATTAAAAAGAAGATTGAATATGCTCATAAAGTTATGGGACATTTTGGTCCATTAAAAGTGTATAATTATGTTTTATTGACATTGAATTCTTATAATGAAAATCTTTGGAATTGGTCAAAACAAGAATGTGAAAAGTGTGAAATATGTGCAAGAAATAATCCTGGGAGACAATTAGCAAACCTTATAAGAAATACATTAGCTTTTAACCCAATTCAAGCATTGGCAATGGATTTATTTTCAGTTAATTGTAAAAGTTTCAATGAATACACTGAAATACTGATCATAGTGGATATTTGCACACGTTTTTGTTGGATTTTTCCATTAAAATCAAAGAAAATGAAAGAAGTGGGTGAGATTTTGTTAAAATTTTGTGCAGATTTTGGTATTCCAGAAGAAATACAGAGTGATAATGGTACTGAGTTTGTTAACAGTGTATTAAATGAATTATATGCATGTTTGGGAATAAAAAGATTATTATCACCAGTTGATATTCCTGCTTCTAATGGTATTATAGAGAGATATTGCAAAATTTTATTACAAACTATGAAGAAAACATTGCAAGAATTATCAGTTAATATCAAATGGTGGGATACAATTGTTCCAATCGTTCAAATTCAAATGAACCAAAAAATATCTGATACAACTAACAGTTGTCCTTTTAATTTATTGTTTGGACGTTCATTTTTTTCAAAAAATTTAGCAAGAAATTTTGGTGAGATAAATATAGAAGCAGAAAAACAATTAGATACAAATAAACAAGATATGAATGATGAAGAATATAAAAAATTTCATAATCAAATGACAGAAGAAATTAAACAAGCATGGTTAAGCATCAATGAATTTATTTGGTCAGAAATTAGTAAGATAACCACAAGAAACAAGGAGATGAGTAATCGGAGAACTGATAATAAAAACTATATAAATGAAATCAAAATTGGAGATATTGTAATGA
>CAZYHE010000730.1:0-2592 GCA_964647225.1 uncultured Anaerolineales bacterium | reverse complement strand
GGCATCGCGGCGCTCGATCAGAACCGTTCGATCCAGCCCGCGGCGGTGGAGACCGGCCCAGAAATCGAGAATTTCCCCTACGGCCGCTGGAATAAGTCGTTCCGCCAGACCTTTGCGCAGATGGCCGTGGCGCACATCCTCGGCTCGACGAATCTCAACATC
Source organism: uncultured Anaerolineales bacterium (assembly GCA_964647225.1). GTDB lineage: Bacteria > Chloroflexota > Anaerolineae > CG2-30-64-16 > CG2-30-64-16 > CAZYHE01. Next base: position 2,430 of record CAZYHE010000730.1, on the reverse strand, counting down.
AGCATGTACGATTTCATGGGCAACCGGCCGGACGACGAGCCGGAACGCGCAGCTTTCTTGAAGCAGGTGCGCCCGAACCTGGATTGGCTGGCCGATACCTTCCCGATGGGGATGCAGAGCGTGGGTGTCGGCGTGCCCTGGTCGCCGGAGATGGGCCGGACGATCCGCACTCGGCGCGGGGTGACGTGGTTCGAGTTGCACTGTCCCAGCCGGGGCTGGGCCTATTGGCTCGGCGCGGCCGGGATCGCGTTCTCGGCGCGGGCGCAGGATCAGGTCAACGCGCTGGCCGGGCCGCTGGCCTGGGCGTTCGACGATGCCACGCTGAAACGCTGGTTGGCGGCCGGCCTGCTGCTCGATGGGGTGGCCGCGGCGATCCTGGTCGAGCGCGGGCTAGGTGAGTGGATCGGCGTGCGCGCGTGTCGTTGGATCACCCAGGACGACGCGCTTTACTCGATGGAGGAATGCCGCGATCCGGCCTTCGGTCTGCGGGTCGGCGGGCAGATCAGCGTCAACTCCCGCCGCCACACCGGTCGGCTGCTCCAGGTCGAGGCAGCGGCCGGGGCACGCTTCATCAGCGGTCTGCGCAGCCCCACGCAGCAGATCGTCGGGCAGGGCGCGTTCGTCTACGCGAACGCGCTGGGCGGCCGCGTGGCGGTCGTGCCGTGGGACGCCAGCGCCGACACCACGCCGACGATGGACATCCACCGCGCCACGCAGCTCCGGCGGGTCGCTGCCTGGCTTGGCGGCCCGGCATCGGTCGGCTGGATCGAGGGCGGGCCGTGGCTCGTGCCGCAATTCCTCCGCACGAGTACGAGTTGGCGCGGCGCGATCTGGAATGCCAGCCCGGACGAGGTCAGCACGATCCGCATCCACCGGCCCGCGGGGATGCCACCCATCGCGGCGGCCTGGCACCTCACCCCCGCGGGAGCGCGGCTGTCCGCGTCCGTGGACGGTGACACGATCCGCCTGGCGAGACCGATGCACGAATGGGAAGTCGTGGTGGTAGCCCCCGATACTTTTGACCCACTGCCCCGCGTGTGATAGAATCTCCTCTTGTTGCGGCGGCCGCGCATGTGGCCGCCGCAAGCCCATCCCAAGATGCGGGTTCAAACCCCGCCCTGCTGGGGCGTAGACCGCCGCCGGCAGGCGCCAGGAGAATCGCCATGTCCTTGTCACCTCAAACCATCTCACGCGGCCTCGACCGGGCGCTGCCGACCGTCCAGAAGCCGGCGCGCTACACCGGCGGCGAGTTCAACAGCGTCGTGAAGCCGTGGGACGCCATCCCGTATCGGCTGGCGCTGGTCTTCCCGGATATCTACGACCTGGGCATGTCCAACCTGGCGCTGGCCGTGCTTTACGACATCGTCAACCGGCAGCCCGACATGCTGGCCGAGCGCGCCTACCTCCCGTGGCTGGATATGCTGGCCGCGATGCGCCGCGAGGAAATCCCGCTCTACTCGCTCGAAACGCGCCACGCGCTGGCCGACTTCGACGTGATCGGCTTCACCCTGCCCTACGAGCAGCTCTATACCAACGTCCTGACCACCCTCGAGCTGGCCGGCATCCCGCTGCGCGCGGCCGCGCGGGGCGAGGACGCGCCGCTGATCCTGGCCGGCGGCTCCGGCTGCCTCAACCCGGAGCCGATGCACGCCTTCTTTGACGCGTTCTTCATCGGCGAAGGGGAGGCGGCGATCGTCGAGATCGTCCGTGTCTGGACCGACGCCCGCCGTGCCGGCCTTTCCCGCCCCGCCGCGCTCGCCCGGCTGGCCGAGATCGAAGGCGTCTATATCCCGGCCTTCTACGACGTGACTTGCCACGCCGACGGAACACTTGCAGAACGCATCATCCGTGATTCTGCACTCCGCATTCCGCATTCTGCAATCCTCAAACGCATCGTCCCTACCCTCCCGCCGCCGCCCACAAACTTCATCGTGCCGTTCATTGACACGGTGCATAACCGCGCGGCCATCGAAATCCAGCGCGGCTGCACGCGCGGCTGTCGCTTCTGCCAGGCGGGGATGATCTATCGCCCCGTGCGTGAGCGGCCCGTCGCGGAGGTGTTGGCCGCGGTGGATGCCATCGTGCGTTCCACCGGCTACGAGGAGATCAGCTTCCTCTCCCTCAGTTCATCGGACTACTCCGCCATCGGCGAATTGGTGCGCGAGGTGACGGCGCGTTACGGCGACGAGAAGCTCTCCATCGGTCTGCCGAGCCTGCGGATCGAGTCGTTCAGCGTCGAGCTGATGGAACAACTCGAAAAGGGGCGGCGGCGCTCCGGCTTCACCTTTGCGCCCGAAGCCGCCACCGACCGGCTGCGCGACGTGATCAACAAGCCCATCGCGACCGATCTGTTGCTCGACACCGCCCGCGAGGTTTACAGCCGCGGCTGGCCGACGCTCAAGCTCTATTTTATGATCGGCCACCCGACGC
>CAZYHE010000729.1:0-2598 GCA_964647225.1 uncultured Anaerolineales bacterium | reverse complement strand
GGGCTGCGCCGCCGGCCGGCCATCCTCGCCGCGGTCGGCCTGGTGGCAGCCGTCAACGCCGTATCGCTGCACAACTACTATGCCCACTTCGAGAAAGAGGAATGGGGGCCGGCCGCGAGTTATGTCGCGGCGCGGGTCGAGGATGACGACTTGTTGCTTTTCAACGCGACCTGGGTACAGATCCCCTTCGACTACTATTTCCGCGCTTTTGGCCGGCCCATCGCCAAGCATGGCGCGCCGGTGGATCTCTTCGACCGCGGCGTCCTGGAACCGACGATGACCGAAGCCGACCTGCCGCGGCTGCGCGGACTGATCGCAGACAAACGGCGCGTCTGGCTGATTTATAGTCACGATTGGTACACCGACCCGGCCGGCCTGATCCCCGCCGCGCTGGCGCGGGAGTTCGCGTTACTGGAAGTGCGGCGATTTGTGGGCGTGGAGGTGCGGCTGTATGGCGTTCCATCGGAATCGGTGGTAGGATAGGGCCAATCCCAACCCAAACGGAGCGGTGAATCCATGAAACTACGCAAGTCGGCCGCAGGGTCGGTCATCGCCGCGGCGGGCCTCCTCCTGCTTGCCGCAGGCGCGAGCCAGGCGGTGATCAGCGCGGCCGCCGACCGCATCACCATCCACGCAGGCCGCGAGCTTGGCCCCGTCAGCCCGCGATTGTTCGGGCAGACCTACGGCACGCAGATGAACACCGCGCCGCCCTTCGTCGCCATGTATGGGCAGCTCGGCATCGGGCTGTTGGCCGCGCCGGGCGGCGCCGAAGGCGACGAGTTCGACTTGTCTCCGAAACAAGTTGATGACCTGGCCGCGCTTGCCAGGACGTTGAACGCGCCCGTCTCGCTCCAGGCGCGGCTGTTTCGCGGCGGCACGCCAGAGAAGGCGGCCGGCCTGGTGCGCTACGCCAACGTGGAACGCGGCTACGGCTTCCAGTATTGGGAGATCGGCAATGAGCCGGACCGCTACCAGGGACGGCCAGGCCAGCCGGGCGACCCGGTCTTCGACGTGGACTGGTACAACGTCCAGTTCCGCGACTTCGCCCGCGCGATGAAAGCTGTGGACCCCAGCATCCAGATCGCCGGGCCGGCGGTGCGCGACGGTTGGATAACATGGCTGCCGGCGTTCATCGCGACGAACGGCGACCTCGTGGACGTGCTCTCGTGGCACTGGGTCCCACCGGGGCATGAGCTGACCGACGCGCAACTGCTCGCCACGCCAGCGCAGATCGAGCGGCAGGTGGCGGTGATCCGGGAATGGTGGCGCACCCCGCGCGCCAACCCCAAGGGCCACAAGCGACCCATCCCGCCGCTCTTCCTGTCGGAATACGCGGCCTCGCCCGACGCGACCAGCCAGCGGCCCCTGGCGACCCAAGCCGGCGCGCTCTGGACCGCCGAGGTGGTGGGCCGGCTGGCGAACGTTGGGGTCGAGATGGCGAGTTACACCGCGCTGCAAGGGGCGGGCTGGCATGGCTTGGTTGACGATCGGCAAACCCCGCGACCAACCTTCGGCATCTTCCGGCTCTACAGCCAGTGGGGTCAGACGCAGCTCGCGGTCGAATCGCCCGACGAGGCGCAGCTGCCCGCCTTCGCCAGCCGCCGGAGCGATGGCGCGTTGGCGGTGCTGGCGCTCAACAAAGATCCACAGCAGCCGCGGCCGATCGAGCTGGCCTTCACCGGCTTCCGCGCCGCGGGCCGGGCCGAAGTCTGGCGGCAGGACGCCGCGCATCCCGCGGGCGAGCAGTTGGCGCCGGTAGCGGTTCAGGATATGATCTCGGCCACCCTCCCGCCCTACTCGGCCACGCTCTTCATCATCCCGGCCGCAAAACCGGTCGTCTGGCCGCTGTGGCTCGGCTTGCTGCTGGGGGTCGCCATCGCGTTCGGGCTGCTGGTCGAGTTGGAGGAACGACGGGCGCATCGGAAGTTGGTGGATGGCAAATAAGCGGTGACTGATGTATAATCGCGATAATTTCCTGAAAGAACCCGCTCACCAGACGAGGGGCGAACCATGACACCAGCATACCATCTTCAATCTTTGGCGATCCAGGGTTATCGCCCATTCCGTGACTTTCGGGCCAGGCTGGGCGCGCTCGAAGTGCTGGTTGGGGCCAACGGCGCCGGCAAGTCCAGCCTGTTCGAGTTCCTGCGCTTCCTGCGGGATAGCTTGCGCGATGAGATCCCGCCGGAGATCGTGCCGGGGGCCGTGGGCCAGCAGGTGTTCCATCTTCCCGGCACGGGACGGTTCGCCTGGGAGCTGACAACGGGCTTCGGCCCCGCGCCTTGGGTTCGTTATGAGGGTGAGCTATTAGGCCCGGTGGGCCGGCCACAGGTAATCCGCGAGCAAGTTGCCTCCCTGGCGCCATCCAGTACGAGTCCAGAGCCTCCGGCCTTTTACATGGAGGTAGAACAGGGACAGGGGCGCCTGCGGGAAAAACGGGACGCGAACGGCACGGAGCAAGAGATCAGCCTGAACCGGCTCAACCGGCTCGCCCTGGGCAGCGTAACCAATCCAGCGCTGGTCACACTCTACCTGCTGCGCGAATATATGGTCGGCTGGCGCTTCTATGGCGCGTATAACCTGGCGGGCGAGCGCGTC
>CAZYHE010000728.1:1406-2599 GCA_964647225.1 uncultured Anaerolineales bacterium | reverse complement strand
CGATGCGTCCAACTCGTAATGCCGAAGTCCACATCCAGCCAATGATCCCAGTACATGTTGGAGGGTTCCATCGCCAGCTCGATATTGATGCCAGCGGGGGCGCACTGCTCCTTCAGCAACTGGGCCAGGGTGATGTTCGGCTCCGAGTTGATGGCATTGAGTTTGATGTTGAGGCCATTGGCGTAACCCGCTTCCTTCACTAGCGCCTTGGCTTTCTCGACATCACGCGCGGGCGGCGGCGTGGTCGGCGTGTATTCGGGATGGATCGGCGCGACGTGATGGTCTTCACCGATTGCGCCGTAGCCGCGCTGGGTCATTTCCAGCATCTTCGCACGATCCTGGCAGAGCTTGATGGCCTGGCGCACCTTCACATCGTCAAACGGCTTCTTGTCGGCGCGCATCCTGAAAACGTGCGTGAATGAAGATGTCTGGCTCAAGACGTTGATGTTCGGATTGCCCTTGATGGCATCCAACAGCGCCGGGTTGAGGAACATCGCATCAATATCGCCGGCCAGCAGAGCCGCCACAGACGGCGCCGGATCATCACCCAAGAAGAGGATGCGAACGCTGTCCAGATAGGGCAGCGCCTTGCCGTCGGCGCCGTTGCGCCAGTAGCCATCGCGCCGCTTCAACACCGCGCGCTCGTCAACGTTGTACTCGGCCAATGTGTACATGCCGGTGCCTACCGGCTGTTTCACCCAGTCGCCGCCGAAATCCTTCGCCAGGATCGCCGCCGGGTTGTGGAACAGATGCTCCGGCACGCCGATCTGCGGCTTCTTCAGATTCAGCTTGATGGTATATTGATCTACCTTCTCGATGTCGTTGGGCGACAGATAGCCGCTCATCAGTCCCAGCATCGAGGACTTGGTGGCCGGGTCCAGCCAGCGCTTGAAGTTCCAGATGACATCATCTGCGGTCAGTTCGGGGCCGTGGTTGAACTTGATCCCCTTGCGGACCGAGAGGGTCCAGGTCTTCAGATCGGGCGAAGCGTCCCACTTTTCCAACAGCCACGGCCGGGTGAGATTGTCGGCGCCGGTGACGGTCAAGTATTCCGCCACGAACCACCAGATGTTGTACTCCGTGAAGATGCCTGTGGCCGGATCGTTGAGCTTGCGGACTGCGTTGGCGAAGCGCAGCTCGCCGCCGCGCTTGATCGTCGAAGCGGGCGCTTCAGTGGCCTTCGGGGCGGCGGC
>CAZYHE010000728.1:0-1306 GCA_964647225.1 uncultured Anaerolineales bacterium | reverse complement strand
TGCAGTTCAGGGACATACGGATGGATGTACGGTTTCTTCATGGTGAGATTTCCCCCTTCGCGATGGAAAGATTAGTTATTTTCCGCCATAGAAGACAGATACGATACGAGCCTGGCGACACCCGCCGCGCGCCACCTCCTTTGCGCCTGTCGAGACTGGTCTCTTTGCATCCAGGGTGGAAGACCTGCCTCTACAACTCGCTCTCCTCCACCGTCAAGCTGACCAGGCCAAACGCCACGCCACCGGTGACGCGGAGCCGCTTGCTCCCACACGTGCAGCCGCGGGCCAACGCTTTCCCCATGATGACCGGCGGCGCCAGATCGGCCCACTCGGTCAGGTCGGCCCGCTGGCCGCAATCGGTGCAGGTCATTTCCACGGGCGTGATATCGAAGTGCAGCCTGGCCCCGTCCGCCAGCGTGCCCTGGCTCAGGTGGTCGAAGAAAAGCGCCACCGACGAAGGCACCACCGGCGACATCCGCCCCACTTGCAGGTAGACATCGGTGATGCGGCGCCCGGCCGCGTGCTCCAGCGCCATGTTCAACAACCCCTGGGTGACGGCCATCTCGTGCATGGTCAGACCGGCCGGCTGCCGCGCTTGCGGCCGAGCTGCGTCCGAATCCAGTCGAACCAGGCATCCAGCCCCGCGCCCGTTTGACACGAGACCTCGAAGACCGCCAGATCGGGGTTGATCGTGAGCGCATTCTGGCGCAGCCGGGCAGCCCTGGCTGGGATGTAAGGTTCCAGATCCACCTTGTTGATGACCGCCGCCTGCGCCGTGGCGAACGCCATCGGGTACTTCAGCGGCTTGTCGTCCCCCTCCGGCAGGCTGGCGACAACCACCTTGCAATCCTCGCCCAGATCCCAGCCAGTCGGGCACATCAGGTTGCCGACGTTTTCGATGATCACCACGTCGGCATCGGCAAGGTCCAGTTGATCGAGCGCGGCCTGGATCATCCCCGCTTCCAGGTGACACCCCGCGCCGGTGTTGATCTGCACCGCAGGCGCGCCCGCGGCCACGATCCGCTCGGCGTCAATGCTGGTGGTCGGATCCCCCTCGATCACGCGCAGGCGCAGCTCACGCCCCAAGCCGGCGACGGTGCGCTCCAGCAGCGCCGTCTTGCCCGCGCCGGGCGAGGCGATGATATCGAGCACCAGGACGTTGTGCTGGCGGAAGATCGTCCGCAGCCGCGCCGCCAACAGGGAGTTCGGTTCGGTGATATCGCGCAAGACCGGGACAGTGAGCGTCATGCGTGCAACTCCGGGGCCGGCCGCGCCGCAGCGGGCAAAGCCGCATCCGTCGCCTGCG
>CAZYHE010000727.1:0-2600 GCA_964647225.1 uncultured Anaerolineales bacterium | reverse complement strand
CGCGGTCGAAGATGGCATCGCCTGGGTGCGCGCCCTGTGTCGCGACCTGCGCGTGCCCGGCCTGGCCGCCTACGGCATCACCCGCGCCGATTTCCCCGCGCTGGTCGAAAAGGCAAGCCGGGCATCGAGCATGAAGGCGAATCCGATTGTGTTGACGGGGGAAGAATTAGGCGAAATACTTGTCGTAGCTTACGGCGTGACTCTTGGGCGTGTCGGCATGGATCTTACTGCCGTCAAAGCTTACGTTGATCTGGCCGACCTTAGCTTGGCGCCGACCGGAAGTCGTCGTTGCTCTCCGACAGGCTGCTAGAAGATGCGCTAACCAAATTGAACCCCGCCGCGTAGGAAAAGACCGCCTCAACAGCGGTCTTTTCTCTTATAAAAAACTAGAGCCTTCTACGATGCGCTCCGGGCCGGTCAGGAGTGTGCTTTTGACGCCAAGCCGCATAGAGACGAGCGTGGTCTCTGCACTTTGCGTCCTGGCGTGAGCCATTCCTGGGATCTTTCCGCATGAAGCTGTCACTTCGGATCGGTTTTGGAGGCGGGGGTACCACGTAGCGAGACAGGGTCCACCTCCGCCGATTCGTTACCGGTATGGTCGCCTTCGCCGGCCCGATTCAGTACCGCGCGTGCGGCCGCGTCGTCCGTGACCAGCACGTTCAAATAGCGTCCTCGCAGCGCCCCCAGGATCGCCGCCCCTTTGGCTTCCCCGCCCGCCACAGCGATGACTTGACTTCTGCCGTACAGGGCTTTGATGCCGATGCCTACGGAACGCTGATTGACCTCCGTGTCCAGGAACCGCCCGTTGATATCGTAAAACTGCGCCGCCATGTGGCCGGCCGCACCTTGATCTCGCAGCAGCGACAGTTCAGGTTCGCTGAGGTATCCTGCCCAGATCAGGCTCGAGTAGCCGGGTGTCAGCGCGCCGATGCCCATCAGGATGGTATCGGCGCGCCGGGCCACCGCCAGTGTTTCGAAGATCTGCGGTGACTGCAGGAGCGCATTGCGGGTGCGCACCTCATCAACGAGAAGCGGCGCCGGCAAATAACGAAACTCGCCCCCGTAGATCCGGGCAAAATTGCGCACCAACTCGGGCCCGTCAATGAACGGATTATTCGATCCCAGCGCGCCGATGATCGGGACCACTGTGGTCGAAACGCGCCGCGCGGGGGACAAAGCAGCGATGGTGCAGGCCAGCGACCGGCCGTACGAGATGCCCAGGATCGTCCCATCCGAGACCGTGCGCTCGAGCAAGCGTGCGGCCAACACGCCCATGCCCTGACGCACCGTCTCGTCATCACGCCCCTTGCTCAACAACACCTGAACCTCGCGGAGGCGAAAACGAGCCGCCAGGCGCTGCTCCAGGTCGTGCGCGCGCTCCCAGGGGTAGTCAATGATAACCCGTACGATGCCACGATCCATAGCCTGCTGAAGCAAGCGCGACACCGTGGATCGGGAAGCATTGATGCGTCTGCCGATCTCGTCTTGTGTCAATCGCTCTTCGTAGTAAGCGTGCGCGACCTGCGCCAGCAGTTCTTCACGGTCAAGCATTCTGCAACTCCTTGGTCGGCCACGCACCCGCAATGTGGCACAGGTATTCGTCCATATAGGCGAACGGTTTCTCAGTAAGAATACACTACAGGGCCACTAGAAGTCAAGTTAGGGGATAACTGCTGCACGTTTGTGCAAAACATAGAGAAAGTACTTGACATGACTACCCCGTCGTGGTAGGATGACATCTGAAACGTCAGCAGTACGAGACCATCGGCAACAGCCCCGACCGTCGCAGCCACAACCTTGGCGCATCAGCACGGCAAAGGAGTCACCATGAGCAAAGTAGACGAAATCACTCGAGAATCCTGGATCCTGAGCACTTTCCCCGAATGGGGCACTTGGCTCAATGAGGAGATTGAACAGGAAGTCGTAGCCCCTGGCGCCTTCGCCATGTGGTGGTTGGGCTGCACCGGCATTTGGGTCAAATCCGAGGGCGGCGCCAACCTCTGCATAGACCTCTGGGTGGGCACCGGCAAGAAGTCGCAAAAGAACCCGCTGATGGCCGCGGGCCACCAGATGCAGCGCATGACCGGCTGCCGGAAGCTCCAGCTCAACCGCCGGAATATCCCCTGTGTTCTGGACCCCTTCGCCATCCGCCAAGTGGACGCGGTGCTGGCGACTCATGATCACGGCGACCACATTGACGCCAACGTGGCGGCCGCAGTGCTGCGCAACTGCGCGGCGACCGTGCCCTTTGTCGGCCCACAGGCATGCGTCGATCTGTGGATCAAATGGGGCGTGCCGGTCGAGCGGTGCATCGCGGTGAAGCCGGGCGACGTGGTGAAGGTCAAAGATGTCGAGGTGGTGGCGCTCGATTCTTTCGACCGCACCGAGCTGGTGACGGCGCCCAAGGGCGAGACCCTGGCGGGCAGGCTGCCGCTGGCGATGGACGAGCGGGCGGTCAACTACCTGATCAAGACCCCCGGCGGCAACCTGTATCACAGCGGCGACTCGCACTACTCCAACTACTACGCCAAACACGGCAACGAGCACCGTGTGGATGTGGCCCTGGCCTCCTTCGGCGAAAACCCTCGCGGGGTCACCGA
>CAZYHE010000726.1:0-2601 GCA_964647225.1 uncultured Anaerolineales bacterium | reverse complement strand
CGGGGTGATCGGCGCCCATTTCTGCTGGCATTCTCGCGCCAGGTCGGATGGAAGTCAAGACAACACAAGAGCGCATTTGACCCGCAGCCCCGGTACTGGTATAAAGGTCGTGAATCTTTTCTTCGTCGCTTGACGATCACAGGGAGGCAGCCATGCGCCTGGGCGCGCCCATCTTCGAGCCAGCCACCGATCCCGCCGCCTGGATCGCCGCGGTGCAGCGCCGCGGCTACCGGGCGGCCTATTGCCCGGTCAAGCCGGACGCCGACGCGGCCACGATCCGGGCCTACGCCCGTGCGGCCGAACGCGCCGGCATCGTCATCGCCGAAGTCGGCGCGTGGAGCAATCCGCTCAGCCCCCATGCGGACACGCGGGCCGCGGCCATCGCCAAGTGCCAGGCCAGCCTGGCGTTGGCCGACGCGATCGGCGCGCGTTGCTGCGTCAACATCGCCGGCTCACGCGGGGCCAAGTGGGACGGCCCGCACCCCGCCGATCTGACGCCGGAGACGTTCGACCTGATCGTCCAGAGCGTGCGCGAGATCATCGACGCGGTGAAGCCGGCGCGCGCATTCTACACGCTGGAGACGATGCCGTGGATGTACCCGGACTCGGCCGACAGCTATCTCGCGCTGATCGCGGCGATTGACCGGAAGCAGTTCGCGGTGCATCTCGACATCGTGAACCTGATCTGCAGCCCGCAGCGCTTCTTCGCCAACGCGGCGTTGATCCGCGAGTGCGTGGCGAAGCTCGGCCCGCAGATCAAAAGCTGCCACGCCAAAGACATCGCCCTGGCCGACCGGCTGACGGTGCATCTGGACGAGGTTCGCCCCGGCCTGGGCGGGCTGGACTACCGGGCGCTGCTCCGCGAACTGGCCGGCCTCGACCCCGACCTGCCGCTGATGCTGGAGCATCTGCCGCGGCCGGAGGATTATGACGAGGCCGCGACGCACGTCCGGGCGGTGGCGCAGGAGATTGGCGTCGAGCTGTGAGGTAAACGCCGCCCTTCGACGCCGCACGGCGCAGGGTGCGCGACCCAAAGAAAGGGTAAGTGAGGAAGATCATGGAAGCCTACGAAGCGATCCTGACCCGGCGCAGCAGCCGGGCGTACACCGACCAGTCCGTCTCGGAGGAGTTGATCCACAAGCTGCTCGTCGCCGCGATGAGCGCGCCGTCCGCGGCCAACGGTCAGCCGTGGCAGTTCGCCGTCATCACCGAGCGCGGCATTCTGGACGCGCTGGCCGACTTTTTGCCGTTCGGCAAGATGCTCAAACAAGCGCCGCTGGCGATCATCGTGTGCGGAGAGACCAAAAGCCCGGCGCTCGAGGGCTATTGGGTGCAGGACTGCTCGGCCGCGACCGAGAACCTGCTGCTGGCCGCGCACGCGCTGGGACTGGGCGGGGTGTGGCTTGGCGTCTACCCGCGGGAGGATCGGGTGGCGGGGGTGCGCGGCATCGCCGGTATCCCGGAACGCGCCACGCCGCTGTGCGTGCTCTCGATCGGCCATCCCCTCGAACCGGGCGGGCCGGTGGAACGCTACAACGCGGAGCGGGTGCATCGCAACGGCTGGTGAGTCTGGCGCCAGGGGTGCATGAGTCCTGCGCCCCTGGCATCAACCGTTAGTGCCCCAAACACAGAGGCATGCATAGCGTATCGAAGCGTGCTCGCGACTAACTTTGAATGCACCCGTTTCCTTGTCTACTTGTTTCCCCAAGGATGAATCATGAACTGGCACCACATCACCGACGAAGTTACGCGCCACACCCAAGACCTTATCCGTTTCGACACGACCAACCCGCCCGGCAATGAGACGCCGTGCATCGCGCACATCGCGACGATCCTGCGCCGAGAAGGCATCGAGCCGGTCGTCCTGGAATCCGCGCCGGGGCGGGGGAGCCTGGTGGCGCGGCTGAAGGGGGATGGCTCGCTGCCCCCGCTGCTCCTGATGGGCCACGTGGATGTCGTCCCGGCCGAGGCGGACAAGTGGCGGCGACCGCCCTTCTCCGGCGACCTGGCCGATGGGATCGTCTGGGGCCGCGGCGCGACCGACATGAAGCAGATGGTCGCGATGGAGCTGATGACCGTCCTGCTGCTGAAGCGGGCAGGCGCCGCGCTCAAGCGCGATGTCATCCTGATGACGAACGCCGACGAGGAGACGGGCGGCAAGTTGGGCGCCGGCTTCGTCGCCGAGCAGCACCCCGACCTGATCCGCGACGCCGAGTTTGCCATCAACGAGGGGGGCGCGACGAGCATCGAGTTGGATGGCAAACTCTTCTTCGTCTGTTCGACCGCAGAGAAGGGATCGGCGCGCTTCACGGTGCGCGGGCGGGGCGAGCCGGGCCACGCATCGCAGCCCCACACGCGCAACGCGATCCTGCCGCTCTCGAAGGCGCTGACCCGCCTCATTGAGACGCCGCTGCCGGTGCGCATCACCAAGACCGCGGCGCTGCACGTCGAGACGATGGCGCAGCACGTCAGCCCCGACCTGGCCGCCACCCTGCGCGGCCTGCTCGACCCCGCGACGCACGCCGCCGCGATGGCCGCGCTCCCGCTGGCCGAGCCGGTCAAGCGCCGGCTCTCGGCCAGCCTGCACAACACGGCCACGCC
>CAZYHE010000725.1:0-2604 GCA_964647225.1 uncultured Anaerolineales bacterium | reverse complement strand
ACTTGTGGCGTTCATCAATCGTCATGGTGGTTTCGTTTGGCATCGTCCCTCAGTAACATTTTCTTTTGAGAGAACCATACCACACCCGGTAACATTTTACATGAATGAACGCGTCATCTGGCAATCTTGCGCGTCTTGGGGTATAATCCCTCAACTCTGCGTATAGGCGAGAGGAACACATGATGTCGTCGCGAGTGCTATGGATTTTGAGCGTGCCGCTGGCGCTGCTGGGGTGGGCCGGGGTGATCATCCTGACCGGCGCGCTGCCGGTTTCGCCCGTGTCGCTCTCGGTCACGTTGCCGGTGCTTGCGCTCGCGTTGGTGATGACAGCGGCCCCGTGGGTGTGGGTCGTTGCCCGTCGCCTGGGATTGCCAGCCATGGGAGAGCGTCCCGGCGTGGCGCTCCGTGTATCCACTTGGCTCGGCCTGTGGGTCACGATCTGTATCGGCCTGCGGATGCTGAACGCGTTCAGTTGGCTGGTCGCCATCACACTCGCCGTGGTTTTCGGCCTGGGTGAGGCGTTCCTGCAACAATGGACGCGCAAGTAGCCGCCCGGCCGCCCCGTAATTTGCCCATAAGGAGGGTAAGTTCATGAAGCAACCCCGTCCCGGCGTCAGGCTCAGGATCGCAATCCTGAGCCTGGCGCTTCTGCTCATGGCGCTGATTGTGGCGGCGTGTATGCCCGCAACACCGGTCGAGCCAGGCCGCGCGGCGCCAACGGCAGTTCAGCCGACGGCCCAGCCTGCGCCCGCCGCGGTCAAGGCCGGGCCGGTCGCGCCGACCACGGCCGCCGCTAAACCGGCCAAGGCGGCCGAGGTGCCGATGGGTGTAGACGCCGACGGCAATTTCTACCGCGGCGACCCGAAGGCCCCGGTCAAGCTCGTCGAATTCTCGGACTTCCAGTGACCGTACTGCGCCCGTCACGTCTTGCAGACGGGCCCGCTTCTGGATGAAGCGTACATCGCCACTGGCAAGGTTGTTGCATACTATCGTCATTTTCCGCTGGCGCAGATTCACCCCAGCGCCGTGCCGGCCAGCAAAGCGTCCTACTGCGCGGGCCAGCAAGCGCCCAAATATTTCTGGGGCATGCACGAGTGGATCTTTGCCAATCAGTCTGCGTGGTCGAATACAGCCGATGCGCTGGCACAATTCCGGGCCGCCGCGCTTGCGCTCGGCGTGGATGGCGCCAAGTATGATGCGTGTCTGAAGGACCCCAAGACCGAAGCCCGGATCAATCTCGATCTGGAACAAGGCGCCGCGCTGGGCGTCCAGGGCACGCCGGCCTTCTTCATCAACGATTGGTTCCTGTCCGGGGCCTATCCGTTCTCGGAATTCCAGAAGGTCATCGCAAAGGCGGAGCAGGGGCTGCATCCCGCGCCGACCCCGACCCCGCTGCCGGCGGGCGTCGAGTCGTATGACGCCGATCCGGCCCGGCCGGGGTTCACCTATGACGGCAGTCCCTCCCTGGGTGAAGCGAAGGCGCCGGTGCTGCTGTTTGTGTTCAGCGACTTCGGCTGCCCGGCCTGCGTTGAGTTCGCCAAAACTGTGCAGCCGGCGCTGCGCGAGAAGTACGTCAAGACCGGCCAGGTGCGGCTGATCTACAAGTATCTGGCGGTGTCTGCGCCCCAGACCGCGCTCGCCGCGTTCTGCGCCGCGGGCCAGGGCAAATTCTGGGAGTTCTCCGCCGCTCTGACCGCCGACCAGGGCAAGTGGAAGGAAGGCGACGCCGCGGCGATGACCGCCTACGCCAAGTCCCTGAGCCTGGACACGGCGAAGTTCGACAAGTGTCTGGCCGACGCCGCGGGACAGGAGCAACTGGATGCAGATCTGGATCTCGCCGAACAGATCCAGGTCACACAGGTGCCGTACTTCCTGGCGTTGAATCCGAACGCGCAGACCGGGCTGCGGATCCCCAACCTGGTGCCGCTGGAGCAATTCGAGCAGGTGATCCAGGACATCCAGAAGCCGCAGGCGGCGGCGCCGAGCGCGGGCAGCCCGTCCACACCGGCGCCGGTGGCCGCGGCCAGACGGCCCGATCTGCCGATGGGCGTGGACGCCGACGGGAACTTCTACCGGGGCGATCCGAAGGCGCCGATCAAGATCACCGAATACTCGGACTTCCAGTGACCGTTCTGCGCCCGTCACAACACACAGACGGGCCCGCTTCTGGATGAAGCGTACATCGCAACTGGCAAGGTGGTCACGGTCTTCCGGCATTTCCCGTTGAACATCCATCCCAGTGCCGTGCCGGCGGCCAAATCGTCCTACTGCGCGGGCCAACAGGCGCCCAAGTGGTTTTGGGCCATGCACGATTGGCTCTTCGCCAGCCAAAGCAGTTGGGCCAACGTTAGCGCAGCAAACGCTGCGACGCAATTCCGCCAGCAGGCGTTGGCGTTCGGGGCCGATGCCGGCAAGTATGACGACTGCATGAAGGATTCTCGGACGGAGGCGCGCGTTCAGCAGGACTTCCAGGACGGCAGCAAGTTGGGCGTGCGCGGCACCCCGGCCTTCTTCCTGACCAAGGTGGATGCGCAGGGCAAGGTCATCACGACGAAGAATGTTTCGGGCGCGTTGCCTTTCGACCAGTTCGACCAGACCCTCAAA
>CAZYHE010000724.1:0-2605 GCA_964647225.1 uncultured Anaerolineales bacterium | reverse complement strand
CCGGGCGTGCTGAACCTGGTCACCGGGCCGGGGGATGTGGTCGGCGCGGCGTTGACCCAGAGCCAGTTGGTGGACAAGATCGCGTTCACCGGCAGCACCGAGGTCGGCCGGGAGGTGATGCGCCAGGCCGCGGGCACGGTGAAGAAGGTTACGCTGGAGTTGGGCGGCAAAAGCCCGAACATCCTGCTGGATGACGCCGAGCTGGATCTGGCCGTGGACGGCAGCCTGTGGGCCGTCTTCATGCACAACGGCCAGGCGTGCGAGAGCGGGACGCGGCTCTTCGTGCCGGAGAGCTTGTACGACGAGTTCATGGCGCGGCTGATCACGCGGGCCAGCCAGCTCGTGGTGGGGCTGCCGGAAGATGGCATGACCGATCTCGGCCCGCTCATCAGCCGGGGGCAGCTCGAACGCGTGGAGCGCTACATCGAGATCGGCCTGGCGGAGGGCGCGACACCCGCGCTGTTGGGCCAGCGGCCGGCCGCACCCGAGCTGGCGAACGGTCACTTCATCAGCCCGACCATCTTCACCGATGTCCGCAACGACATGCGCATCGCCCAGGAGGAGATCTTCGGGCCGGTGCTGGCGGTGATCAAGTACGACCGCCTGGAGGATGCCATCCGCATGGCGAACGACACGATCTACGGCCTGGCTGCGGGGATCTGGAGCGCAGACGTGGAGCGGGCGGTAAAGGTCGCGGCCCAGGTGCGCGCCGGCACGGTCTGGATCAACGACTATCACATGATCTCGGCCGAGGCGCCGTTCGGCGGCTACAAGCAGAGCGGAATCGGCCGTGAACTGGGGCTGTGGGGGCTGCACGCGTACACCGAGGTCAAGCACATCCACGCGGCCTTGAGCCGGACGCGCGAGGCGCGCTTCTGGTACGACATCGTCGCGCCCCGGCTGGGCTGACCTGCCAGGCATGTGGAGCCGGTTGTCAACCGGCCCTACATTCAGAAATCCACCGGCTGCCCCCGATACGCGTACCGGTAGAGCTGCGCCAACTCATCCCGATCGGGCACGCGGGGGGCCATCACGACCTGGGTGTCCATCTCCGCGAAGTCGCAGAGCTTTTCGAGCGCCGCTTCGTGATCCGCCGCGCTGATCCCCAGCTCTGCCACGCTCGCCGGCTGGCCGATCTGCCGCGCCAGGTTCCGCACGGCGGCGGCCAGGGCGATCGCGGCTGTCGCTTCATCCGTGTGCGGCAGCCGCAGGAAGTGCGCCAGGTCGGCGTAGCGGCTGGCTCCGCCGTTCGCCACGAACTCGATGGTGTAGGGCAGGTAGAGGCCGACCGCCCGGCCATGGGACTGGTGAAACACTGCGCCCAACGAATGACCGAGGGCGTGCGCCAGGGCCGCCATCGCGTTGCCGAAGCCGAGGCCCGCAATAGCCGCCGCGTTCGCCATCTTTTCGCGCGCCTCGGCATCGCCTCCATCAGCGACCGCGCGCGGCAGGTAGTCGAAGACCATCTGCGCCGCTTTCAAGCACAGGCCATCGCAAAAGTCGTTGTGCAGGTTGTTGGTGTATCCCTCGATGGCGTGGGTCAGCACATCCATGCCGGTGTCGGCGGTGAGGCGCGGGGGCAGCGCGGCCGTCAGCGCGGGATCCACGATCGCCAGGGTCGCCAGCGTTTCCCGCGAGCCTAACGCCAGCTTGCGGCCCTCGGCGGCGTCGGTCAGGACGAGCGCCCAGGTAACCTCGGCGCCGGTGCCGGCGGTGGTCGGGATGGTCAGCAGCCGGGCTTTCGCGCCCAGGCCGAGCCGATCCAGGGGGTTGATGGCCGACGGGTCTATCTCCGGGTGTTCGTAGAGCACCCACATCGCCTTCGCCGCGTCCAGCGCCGAGCCGCCGCCCAGCCCGACGATCCAATCCGGCGCGAAGACGCGCATCAGGTCGGCCCCGCGGCGCACCGTTTCGAGCGCAGGCTCCGGCTCGACTTCCGGGAAGACGGCGATCTCCCAGCCCGCCCGGCGCAAACGTCCGGCCACCCGCTCGGTGAACCCCAACGCGTGCAAGACCGGATCGGTCACGATGAAGGCGCGGCGGCCGGTGATCTGATCCAGGTAATCCAGGGCGTCCGCGCCATAGACGACTTCGGGGCTATTGAAGAACCACATGGCGACCTCTGGCAGCTACACCTGATCCGCGTATTGCGTGTCAATCAGGCTGCAACACTTGACCAGGTCGAGGGTCGCTTTGACGGCCTTCATGATCTTGCCCATGTTGCCTTGCAGTTCGAGCTTGCGGGTCATCAAGGCCTGGATGGGGTCCAGTTTTCGCGTGAAGATCTGCCGAAACGTCTCCAGCGTGCCGGCGATGACAAACTCCGGCTTTTTCGCCTCTGGCCCGGCAACCTCGTACACCTCGCGGCATTTGCCGTGCCACAGGTCGAGATACACCTTGAACGGCTCTTGCCGCGTGCCCCACGGCTTGATGATGAAATGGAAGTCGCCTTCCCAGGTCTTGCCTGAGTTGGCGTAGGCCTCGCTCCGGTTGACCTCGATCTTCAGTTGGTCGAACCATTCCGCGCTTGGGAAGAGATACGCCATTATCGCCTCCGTGATAGGTGATAGAATTACGGGCGCTGAGCCGGTCGAAGCGCCTTTCG
>CAZYHE010000723.1:0-2607 GCA_964647225.1 uncultured Anaerolineales bacterium | reverse complement strand
GCTGGCCGCGGCGGCTTCAGGGCGCGCCGCGCGGCGGCTCAGGTCGGTCGCGGGACGCGCGGCCGCCGGCAGGGCCGGTGCGCTGGCCCGCTCGACCGGCTGGGCGGGGGGCGCGGCGAACGCGACGGCCGGCGAGAGGCTCGCCAACAGCATCGAGAAGACCAGCGCCAGGTTCAGGCCGCGGTGAAGCAAGGACTTGATCACCGCTTGGTGGGTGGATAGCTTGGGCAGGCTCATGGGCAGACTCCGTCATGGAGATTGAGCGATTAAGCAAAAACCTCGTTGATTTCAGCGCGGCAGCAGCATGGACAGGTAGGCGTCTATCTGTTCGGGTGAGAGCTGGCCGACATGTTTGGCCGTGATCCGGCCCCCGGCGTCCAGGAAATAGGTCGTCGGGAAGCCGGTGACCTGGTAAGCCGCGGCGATCTGACCGTCAGGATCCAGGCCGATGGGATAGGGGATGCCGTTGGCCTGCACATAGGCTGCGACCACCGGCGGCTCCTCTTTCACATCTATGCCCAGGAATTGGATCCCCTGCGGTTCGTAACGCCGATGCGCATCAATCAGCACGGGCGTTTGCCGGGCGCAATACGGGCACCAGGTCGTCCAAAAACTGAGCACGACTGGCTTGCCTGAAAGATCGGCCAGCCGCACAGGAACATCATCAGTATAAGTATTATTTGTTACAAAAGACATTACGACGGCCGCCGAAAAATCCGGAGCCAGTTGGCCGGAGGCGATGCCGCGAACGGCCACCGCTGACACGGTCGGCGTCGGGGATGCTGCAACAGGCGGCGCGGTGGCTTTGGCGGTGGGTCGAGGCGTGGGGGAGGCGGCGCTGGCGACCGCGGCGTTGGCGGCGGTCTGGGCGGCCGGCCCGAAGCTGATCTGCGCGCGGGCCTGGAGCTGGCCGATGTAGGCGGCCACGGCCTGGCCGCGCGCCTGCGCCTGGCGCTGTGCGAATTGATCCACCGTCACCAGGCGGCCGAAGTAGGTTTTGAATGCATCGAACGTCAGGCCATTGGCCGCCAGGCTGGCCGCGAGGTCGGCCTGCGACTTGCGCTGGCCCGCCAGGATGGCATCGAGCGCGGCGGCCACCTGGGCCTCCGGCGCGGCATATTGGGCGGCCTGCGCCGCCTGCCAGACCAACTCGCCGTTGACCAACCGCTCCAGGACGTCCCGGCCATCGGGCATCGGCTGGCCCAACAACTGCGCCATCGCCCGATCGGCCGCGGCCATCGTTTGAAGCGCCTGGCGGTCGAGCGGCCGGCCGTTCACCTGCGCCACCGGATCGCTATCGGCCGGGGAGGCGTTCGCCGCCGCCCCCGGCGTCGGCGTGAAGCGCATGATCGTGACTTTTTCGCCGGTCAATGCCGTCGCGGACGGGAGCGCGGTCGGGAGCGCCGGTGTGGGAATTGATGTGGCCGTTGCGCCCGCGCCGAGGACGCGTGGAGATGCCGGTGCGACAGGTTGTTGCGGGGTTTGGATCAGCACGAAGAGGCCGAAAATCAGACCGGCCCCGATGAGCAGGACAACCAACCCGAGTAAACCTTTGCGTCGCAGCGCGGAGGAAACGTTGGATCCCTGCTCCGGCGTCACTGCCTCACTCTCCGACCCCAGTGGATTTTTACATCTTTGCTTATTCTACTGTGAAGCCAGCCACTAGCACTATAATGCCAGTCCACGAATGTGTCAAATGTCGCAAATGCGCGGGAGTGTTTCACGTTGGGGGCAAAAAGTAGCGGAGCCACATGTATCAAGCTAAGCAATAGACGACGCATCGGAATCCGTCATGCGGGATTGGCCAGCAGCACGTGGACCAATTGGGGGATCGTTGTCATCTGAAGGCGCTCCGTGGCTCGTGTTGGGATCACCACCACAACATTATGCCCTGAAAGCCTTCTTTGGCATATTATTAGCTTGACACGTATGGGATCGGCGTCCGCGCGCCCCCTGAACTCTCTGCATTGGACGATAGAGAAAGGAACACGAGTGACATGGCGCGCCATCCTGGGGGCGCGCTAACCTGGTAAAGATTATAGCGAGCAACGCGTGGTTCTGCAAGGCACAAGTTGGAGCCGCGGCCGGCCGCGGCTGAACGCGGACGGGGCGGGCAGGAATCCGCGTTCAGCCGCGGGGCGGTTTCGTCCGTCAGGGGCGAATTTGGGTAGTCGGTCTATGTATTCATGTCTTCGGTGATTGCCGCAAACTGCTCCAGCGCAGCCTGCAAGTCTTCCACGATTTCAGTCGCCAGCACATCCGGCTCAGGCAGGTTGGCGCTGTCTTCGAGGCTTTCATCGCGCAGCCAGAAGATGTCCAGATTGACCTTGTCGCGGGCCATCAACTCGGCGAGCGTGTAAGCCCGCCAGCGTCCCTGTGGCTCGGTCGCCGACCAGGTGGCTTGTCGCGCGTGCCGGTTTTCGGGATGGTAGCACGCCACGAACTCGTCCAGGTCGGCGCGGGTCAACGGCTTCTGTTTGAGGCTGAAATCGCGGTTGGTGCGCAGATCGTAGATCCACAGTCGCTTCGTCCACGGTGTTTCGCTGGCCGGTTTGCGGTCGAAGAAGAGGACGTTGGCCTTGACGCCCTGGGCGTAGAAGATGCCGG
>CAZYHE010000722.1:0-2611 GCA_964647225.1 uncultured Anaerolineales bacterium | reverse complement strand
GCCAGGCGGCCTCGTTGACCGAGATGTGCTCGGCGACCGTGCCGAAGTATTCCTTCACGCCGACCACGCCCGGCAATGCGGCCACGGAGCGCAACTGTTCGATCACCAGCCGCGGGCAGGGGTAGCCTGGCACGGGGCCGAGATCCTCACCGCTCCCCGACAGGAATAGCTCGACGATCACGCCCGCGCCCCGGTCGGCCGCCAACCGGCAGAGATGGCGCAGCCAGAGATCGGGCTGGTTGACGTAATACACTTCGTGGAGGCTGCTGTGCAGGGAGAGGGTGATCCGGGGATCGAGCCGCTCGGCCACGGCGTAGGTTTGCGCGGCGGTGAACTCCCACGGCTCCCACCACATCTCGACGCCGGGCTTCAGTTCGTCCATGACTCCACGCAGATAGTTCAAGAAGTCGGGCAGGCGCTCGTGCAGGGGGACGCCGTGACAGCGGGGGCAATCATCCTGTTCGTCGCAAACCTCGGCCAGCTCGTCCACGGTGTAGAAGAGGAGGCCCGCGGTTTCCGGGAAGAGCGCAAAATGCTGCGCCAGTAGTTCACGATAAAGTTGGCGGACGGTCGGGCTTTGGATGCACGCCACCGACACCCGCGGCGCGATCCGGCTGATCCGCTGGCCGATGAGCGCCTCGGCGGTGGCGCGTGCTTCTGGGGGCGCCGTGTCCAGATCAATCTGTGCGGGGCAGCCGAAGAGGAAGAAGGGACGCAGCCCGGCCGCCACGACGGTATCCGTGCGTTGGCGCAGGCGCGTGGCATTCGCCGCCACCCGTCCCGGATCAGATAGCCACGGATAGGTGGGGCTGGTGTGGACCTCCTCCAGCGTGACCGCGTCCATCCACGGCCGCGACCACGCCAGGTTGACGAAGAGCGTGTTCACACCGAGCGCCTTGAGGCTGGCGAGTTGTTCCGGCGTGTGATCGCGATGCGGACTGCCCCAATAGACCGGGTTGCCGAGGATGGTGGCGACGGTGGGGAGGATCGAATGGGTGGTTTTGTCGGGGAGTTCCATGGCGTCCTTGATTTGGTGTCAGAGAAGACGGGTTTGTCAGCCGATAAGATTGCGGAGGTCGTCGAGGAGGCGAGTCACATCCATATGTGGAGTTGGCTCAACGGCCTGCTCACCAATATGACAGTGGTGGGGAGCGCCCGACAGCGCGGGGAAATGCGGAGTATTATCCCAGCGACGATGCAAGACTGCACGGCTTGCATCCATCCATTGATAGCGATAGTCGTCAATGATCGCCGGACCCTCGCCGGCAGTCACATGAAGCGCAACCTCGAGAAAGTCTCCGTTGTTGAGAGTGCAGCGGACACGCAGATAGCCATCCAGACGGTTGACCGTATGACGAACCAAGTCAACGGATCGAACGACCGGATGGCTAAGCAAGGCTGCGTATTGGCCTTCGATTAAGGCCCGAACTGTCACGATCTACTCTCGCAGTTGGCCGCTCAATACCTCTACGGCCTTCTCCAGCCGGGTGTACATCTTGTAGGTAACGTTCCACTCGAAAGCATCCAGATCGTCACCCGCTTGGCCGGCCTGGTAGCGCGCGTAGAATTCATTCGATGCGATCCCGTATCGCCGTTCGAAATGCAGTAACTCGCTCTGCAAGTTTGCTAATTGAGCCTTATCCTTCTGGACCTGGCGTTCAAGCAGCTTTCGCAGGGTCAAGTCAACCACGCTGTCTTGATATCCTTGCGTGTAGAGCTGTTCCAAGGCCTGGAGCCGTCCAATGGTCGGTGATGCAACGGTCATTTTTTGCTCCGTAAATCCCTGAAGACAAAGTGGCAGACCCGGGAAAATGACTGTATCATTACGATGCCTGTGTCTCGAATGTGAGCGCGCCCTGCTTATCGTTGAAGCAAATCCTGTACCGATCGAAGATGCCCATTCTGCCAAGAAGGCCGAACGCGACCCCCAGTTTATCGGAAAAGCCAATCTTGGCTACAAACCGATCTATCCCCACCTGAACTTCCACATCATGAAGATAGATCGGTATGAAGCTGCCATCCCCAACCTGTACGTAGACCCGCTCTCCGGCCCGATAGTCGAAGCCGACGCCTTCCGCCAGTTGTGCGCGCAGCACTGTATAGGCGGCGCCTGAATCCACATAGGCCTCCACAGGATACCAAGTGGTTCCCAGCTTCACGCCGATCGTGATCATCGGCGATAGTCGGCCACGCAGGGGTTTGTAGCGAAAGACTTCGGCCATAAAGTTGACCGGCTCCATACCGAGTCGTGTTACAAAATGGACTGCAGGTCTTCTTCTCTGGGAACTCGGAAAACGAGTGGCATTGGCTGTAAGCCGGCTTGCCGCACCCACCGGTAAACGTCTACCTCGGTATCGCTGATGAAAACGACCTTGCCAGCATGAAGGGCCAATGTTTTCTCAGGATACTGCAACGTCAACTCGTCCATATGGAGCGCCAGCCACTCATCGTATTGGCGTAGATCCAAGGTTTCCATATCACCACCTCCTCACACATCTGCCCCATCTTACCATGAAAGCAGCGACTGACCAAGTCCGAATCCTTTTGGGCGATGCGGTTCACGGTGGAGACAGAAACACTCAAACATACCCTCTTCGAACAGTGCTCACAC
>CAZYHE010000721.1:0-2617 GCA_964647225.1 uncultured Anaerolineales bacterium | reverse complement strand
CGGTGGTCTTCGATGAGGCGGAGAACCGGTTGCATGCGCAGAAGGCCGTGATGGCACTCACGATGTAACGTGGTAGATTGGTAGATTGGTAAACTGGTAGATTGGTAGATTGGTAGATTGGTAGCCGGGTGAATTGAGAGACCGGTATCAGCTCCCAAGTTACCAATTCCCACGTGGTAGCCTGAGGCGTCAATGGAAGAGAAGGAGCAGCGGGGGTTCGAGGACCTGGAGTGCTATCAGTTGGCGCTCCAGGTGATGCGCGAGGCCTACAGGGTGATCCAGAAGTTGCCGCCCGAGGAAAAGTACAACTTGGGGCTGCAGATGCGAAAGGCATCCACCAGCGTGGGATTCAACATCGCTGAGGGCTATGGCCGCTATCATTATCTCGACTGCCTCCGTTTCTACTACATCGCCCGCGGTTCGCTTGACGAGACGCTGAGCCAATTCATCGCTTGTGACGCGCTTGGCTATACCAAAGGCGAACTACCAGCCCAACGTCAGCTCTGCCATAGCGCCTTGCGGTCGCTCAACGGCTATATCCGTTACGTTCGTGGGCAACAGCAAGGCCGGCAGGAATACGGCGACCATGTCAGCCTGCACGAAGAAGGCCCAATCTACGATGTCACGCCCGTTTCACCCGACCCAGAACAGTCAGGAGCTGGCGCCCGCTCTACCAATCTACCAGGGACTAATTTACCAGTCTACCCGACTCCAGGAGCACACCCATGACCACACAACCCAAGAAAGTCGCCGTCGTCGCCATCGGCGGCAATTCGCTGATCAGGGATGCGAAGCATCAGACCGTCGAGGATCAATATCAGGCGTCCAAAGAGACCACCTATCACATCGCGGACATGATCGAGGCGGGGTGGGAAGTCGCCATCGGCCACGGCAACGGGCCGCAGGTCGGCTTCATCCTGCGCCGCTCCGAGATCGCAGCCAAGGTCGAGGGGATGCACGAGGTGCCGCTGGATGTCTGCGGCGCGGACAGCCAGGGCGCCATCGGTTACGCGCTCCAGCAGACCCTCCAGAACTGGCTCTTCCAGCGCAAGATCAACAAGAACGTCGCCACCGTCGTCACCCAGGTGCTGGTGGATCGCAACGATCCGGCCTT
Organism: uncultured Anaerolineales bacterium; assembly: GCA_964647225.1. Lineage (GTDB taxonomy): Bacteria > Chloroflexota > Anaerolineae > CG2-30-64-16 > CG2-30-64-16 > CAZYHE01. The sequence goes on along the minus strand of CAZYHE010000721.1, from coordinate 1,503 downwards.
CAAGAACCCCTCCAAGCCCATCGGCGGCTTCATGGGCGAACCGGAAGCCAGGCGCCGCGAGGCGGAGATGGGCTGGTCGGTGGTCGAGGATGCCGGGCGGGGCTGGCGCCGCGTGGTCGCATCCCCGCTGCCCAAAGAGGTCGTGGAGCTGGACACCGTCAAGGCGCTGATCAACGCGGGCGTCGTCGTCATCACGGTGGGCGGCGGCGGCATCCCGGTGATTGACCCCGGCGACGGCAACTACCAGGGCACGGCGGCGGTGATTGACAAGGACTACGCCTCCAGCCTGCTGGCGCAAAGCATCAACGCCGACCTGTTCCTGATCTCCACCGCGGTCGAGAAGGTGGCGCTGAACTTCGGCAAGCCGGATCAAAAGTGGCTGGACAAGATCACCCTGGCCGAGGCCAAGCAATACCTGGCCGAGGGCAAGCACTTCGCCAAAGGCTCGATGGCGCCCAAGATCCAGGCCATCATCTGGTATCTGGAGAACGGCGGCAAGCACGCCATCATCACCAACCCGGAAAACATCGGCCGCGCGCTGCGGGGCGAGACGGGGACGCATATCGTGCGGGAGTGATGGTAATTTGGTAGATTGGGAATCTGGTAAATTGGTAAGTTGGGGAACTGGTAACTTGGGATTTGGGTCTACCAATTTACCAACCTACCAATCTACCAACCTACCCGCGGGAGCAACACATGGATCATGTCAAATCACTCAAATGCCTCATCTGCGGCGCGGAGTACGGGCCGGATGAGATTGACTATGTGTGCCCGAAGCACGGCGATGACGGGATCGTGGACGTGCAGTACGACTATGAGCTGATCGGCCGGCGGATCAGCCCGGCAACGCTGGCCGAGAATCGCGACGATACCATCTGGCGCTATAAGCCGCTGCTGCCCGTGGAACCGGACAGCCCCGTGCCGCCGCTCACCGTCGGCTGGACGCCGCTCTACCGCGCCGACCGGCTGGCCGCGGGCCTGGGGCTGAAGCACGTCTGGGTGAAGGACGAAGGTCGCCAGCCCAGCGCGTCGTTCAAGGATCGCGCCAGCGTGGTCGCGGTGGTCAAGGCGCAGGAACGCGGCGCGCAGGTCATCACCACGGCCAGCACGGGCAACGCGGGCGCGGCGCTCTCGGCCATGTGCGCCAGTGTGGCCCAGCCGAACGTCATCTTCCTGCCCGAATCTGCGCCGCCGGCCAAGGTGGCGCAACTGCTGGTCTACGGCAGCACCGTGATCATGGTGCGTGGCACCTACGATGACGCCTTCGAGCTGTGCGCCCAGGCCGCCAAGGAGTTCGGCTGGTACAATCGCAACACCGGCTACAACCCGTATATGAGCGAGGGCAAGAAGACGGTCTCGTATGAGATTTGCGAGCAGTTCACCACGCAGGTAGGGGCGGGTCTTGCACCCGCCCGCGGGCGGGTGCAAGACGCGCGCCTAAGGTGGATCGCGCCCGACCGTATCTTCGTCTCTGTGGGGGATGGCTGCATCATCGGCGGCATA
>CAZYHE010000720.1:0-2619 GCA_964647225.1 uncultured Anaerolineales bacterium | reverse complement strand
AACATGATCCGAACCATCGAAGAACTCTCCCTGAACGCATGGCCCGCACTGCAAACCGTCCTGGCCGATGGCTGGGTGCAGCGTTTTGCCGGCGGCTACACCCGCCGCGCCAACTCAGTGAACCCGCTCTACCCCGCGGCGGATGACCTCGAGACGAAGATCGCGCGGAGCGAGCGGCTTTACCGCGATCGGGGGCTGCCGGTCGTCTTCAAACTGACCGCCGCGAGCTGCCCCCCGGAACTGGACGCGTTCCTGGCCGCGCGCGGCTACGCGCTCGACGCGCAGACCAGCGTCCAGACGTTGGCCCTGGCGTCCTTTGCGCCCGATCGCGCGCCCGCAGTCGAGATCACCCCCACCGTGACCGAAGCATGGTTCGCTGCGTTTTGCCGGGCCAGCAACCTGGCGGTCCAACGGCGGCCCATCGCCTGGCAGATGCTGAACACCATCGTCCCCGCCACCGCGTTCGCGGCCATCCAGCGGGAGGGCGAGATCGTCGCGTGCGGCTTCGCGGTGGCGCAGGATGGCTATGTCGGCTTCTACGACATCGTGACCGACCCGCGTTATCGGCGCCGCGGGCTGGGCGAGCAACTCATGCGGAGCCTGCTGGCGTGGGGCCAGGCGCAAGGCGCGATCACGGCCTACCTGCAGGTGATGCTGAACAACCCGCCCGCCCTGTCGCTCTATGCAAAGTTGGGCTTTCGGGAAGTCTACCAGTACTGGTATCGGGTGGGGGCATAATGAACCACCGCAAGACGGTCTACATCATCCACACCGGCGGGACGATCGGGATGGCGCAGACGCCGGCCGGTTATGCGCCGCAGGCGGGCTTCCTGGCGACGCAGTTGGCGCGGCTGCCGGAGCTGGCCGACCCGCGGATGCCCGCGTTCGCCGTCCACGAACTGACGCCGCTGCTCGATTCAGCCAACATGACCCCGGCCAACTGGATGCAGATCGCGGCCGACATCTACGCGCATTACGACGACTACGACGGCTTCCTGGTGTTGCACGGCACCGACACGATGGCCTACACCGCGTCGGCGCTCCCCTTCATCCTGCGCCAGACGCGCAAGGCGATCATCGTGACCGGGTCGCAAATCCCGCTGTGCGAGCTGCGCAGCGACGGCCGCGAGAACCTGATCACCGGGCTGCTGCTGGCCGCCGAGAGCGAGATTCCCGAAGTGTGCCTCTTCTTCGGTAATCGCGTGTTGCGGGGTTGCCGGTCGGTCAAGGTGAGCGCGAACGGCTTCGATGCGTTCGATTCGCCCAACTATCCGCCGCTGGGCGCGGCCGGGATCGAGATCAGCATCTACCGCGAGCGGCTGCTGCAGCCGGCAGATGCGCGGCCGACGCTGCATGAGCACGCGCTCGATCGGGCCGCGGTCGGCGCGCTGCGCCTTTTTCCGGGCATGGCCGCTCGCGTCCTGGAGAACATGCTGATGCCGCCCATCCAGGGGTTGGTGCTGGAGACTTACGGCGTGGGCAACGGACCGGATCAGGATCCCGCGTTCCTGGCCGTCCTGCGCCGGGCCGCCGACCGCGGGGTGGTGATCGTCAACTGCACGCAATGTCTGCGCGGCGCGGTGAGCATGGGCGACTACGCGACCGGCTCCGCGCTGGCGCGCGCCGGCGTCATCAGCGGCCACGACATGACCACCGAGGCCGCGCTGGCGAAGCTCACCTGCCTGCTGAGCGCCGGGCTGGCGCCGGCCGAGGTCAAGGCCGCGATGGGCAGGAGTTTGTGCGGGGAACTGAGTGCGAAGCCTCCCTGTGGGACGGAGCGGTGATGGATGAATGCGGAATGCAGAATGATGAATGCGGAATAAGGAATAAGGAGCGAGCGATGGGCATGTCTTCTTACGAGGTGGTGCGCCGGGCGGTGGAGTTCGCGGGGCCGGATCGGCTGCCGCTGCGGTTCGGCACGTTGGGGCTGAGCGACACGCATTCGGTCAACTGGAACCAGACCGGCACGGGCGACCATGCCCGGCGAGAGACGCTCGACGAGTGGGGCTGCACGTGGGCGCGCTCCGAGGTGGCGAACATGGGCCAGGTGAAAGGCCATCCGCTGGCCGATTGGGCCGACTTCGACCGCTTCCACTGGCCCGACCCCGATGACCCCGCGTTTTACGACGGGATGGCCGCGCGCTTTGCGGGCGCGGACGGCAAATACATCACGACGAGCATCTTCATGCTGCTCTTCGAGCGGATGCACGCGCTGCACGGCTTCGAGGCGACGCTGCGCGATCTCTACCTGGAACGGGAGCGCATCGAAGCGCTGGCCGACCGGATCGTGGAGTTCGACCTGGGGATCATCGAGAACATCGGCCGGCGCTTCCCCGGCCAGATCCACGGCTTCGGCTTCACCGATGATTGGGGCACGGAGCGGGCCGGGTTCATCAGCGCGAAGCTGTTCGACGCGTTCTTCAAGCCGCGCTACAAACGGCTCTTCGACGCGATGCACCGCCACGGCTGGCACGTCTGGATGCATTCGTGCGGCAAGGTGGACGCATACATGGACAGCCTGATCGAAGCGGGCGTGAATGTGCTGAACCTGCAACAGCCGCGCGTCTTCGGCGATCTGGCCGCGTTTGGCCGGCGCTTCGCGGGCCGCGTCTGCCTGGA
>CAZYHE010000719.1:0-2619 GCA_964647225.1 uncultured Anaerolineales bacterium | reverse complement strand
GCCGTGCTGCGCCCATTGGTTAGCCGCCTGGTGGGGCGGGGCTTCGTGGTGCGCGCGGCCTGGATTCTACTGTACCTGGTGGCCTTGGGCGGTTTCGGCTTTTTACTCTTCCAAATCGGTGAGACCACGATCGGTGAGATTCAACGCTTAGTCCGTGCTGTGTCAACCCAAGATGCGTGGATGCTGCCGGTTTGGCTGGAAGGCAGCGCATCGCAATATGCGCTGGTGGCGCGGCTGCCCCTGCCGAGCCAGATCTTCGAAGCAGTGACCGGCGACCGGGGCCAGCTTGTGCTGCCAGCGCTGCTCGGCTTCACGCAGAACATCGGCGGCGTCGTGAGTGGCGTGCTCGTGGTGCTGTTCTTGAGCGGCTATTGGATCGTCAGTCAATTTCATTTTGAACGACTCTGGCTTTCGCTGCTGCCATCTGACCAGCGCAAACAGGCGCGCGGTATTTGGCGCACCATCGAATCTGACCTCGGCGCTTACATACGCAGCCAGGGGGGCCACAGTCTCCTGGCCGGGCTGCTATTCGCCCTGGGGTACTGGCTGCTTGGGTCCCCCTACCCCGCGCTCTTGGGGTTGGCCGGCGCCCTGGCCTGCCTGATACCTGTGGTTGGGGTGGCCCTGGCGGTCATTCCCCCACTCCTGGTGGGGCTGCTGACCAGTGTGCAGCTTAGCCTGTTTACGGTTCTGTATACCCTCGTCGTCTTGATGGCCCTAGGAATCTGGGTCAAACCGCGCCTTTTCAACCGCAAATGGGATAATACGCTTCTGACCATCGTCCTGCTGATTGCCCTGGCCGACGCGTTTGGGCTTGCCGGCATCATCGTCGCGCCACTTTTGTCAGTTGTCTGCCAAATCTTGTGGAGCCACCTGGTCAGCCACCGCCTTGCTGCCGGGGCGGCGGCCCAGGTCTCGGACCTCCGGGAGCGGCAGGAACGCCTATGGGCCATCATCAGGGCCATGGATGAACCGCATCTGCCCTTGGTCACCAGCAGCATGGAGCGACTTACGCAGTTGATGGTGAAAGCCGAACCGATATTGCACAATGCACCCCAGAGGTAATACTGAACAGTTACCCCAGGAGAGACCCATGGCCGCACCTAAGATAGCGAGAAATCTAACACGGCGTTGGCAGCGCGGCATCCGCCGCGCGCACCAACTCGATCAGCGGGCGCGGGGCTGGCCCGGCATGTTGCTGGGCGCGGCCCAACAAGCGCTCAAGCCCGACTCGGCGATTACAGCCGCGGCGATTGCCTACTTTGCCATCTTCTCCCTCTTTCCACTGACGCTCCTGAGCATCGGCATTGCCAGCTTCAGCCTCGGCCCGTTGATGGATCAGCACCTGGTCATACAAAGACTGGAATTTATTGCACCGGCCTTGGGCCAGTTGTTGGGCGAGAATATTGACGAAATCATCCGGGCGCGCGGGCCAGTGACCATTATCGCCTTGGGCAGTCTGATTTGGTCCGCTTCTACCATGTTTTTCGTGCTGACCGGCACCCTGAATACAATCTGGGGGATTGAACGCAGTCACCCCATCTGGAAGCGGCGCGGCCTGTCCATCCTGTTTGTCCTGATCTTCGTTGGCCCGGTTCTCTTCCTGGCTTCGTTTGCCGATAGCGTGATCACCAACCTCCTCACCTGGTTGCCTGGCACAATCATTCAGATCGTGGGTGGCGTCAGCCTGGTGCTGGCGGTCTTGCTCGATGTTGCCTTATTCATGGTGGTCTATCTGATGCTCCCGCACGCGGCGGCTGGCTGGCGCGAGATTTTGCCCGGCGCGCTCGGGGCCGGTCTGCTCTGGGAGCTTGCCAAGAGGGCCTTCCTGTTCTTCATCGCCACCTACATCTCCGTTTCGAACCTGATCTATGGTTCCGTGGCAGCCATTATCGCGATCCTGACCTGGGTCTACTTCAGCAGCCTGATTTTTCTCTTTGGCGCTTACGTGAGTGTCGCCTATTACCGGCAACGACAGCTTCCCATGCTTTCAGGGGGGCTGTCCCACAGGGACCTTCGGTCGCACTGACCCCGATCGCCGGTCACAGATAATCTACTGAGCTCGCCGAATCTTGGATCAAAAGAGGGAACGTATGAAAGAAATCCACGAGGAGACACCCAACCTGACGAATAAACGCCGCATGCGCGCCAAGCTGATCTTCAATCCCAGCGCGGGGGCAGCCAGGGGATCACCCATCGAGATCGTGGATGTGATCCACGAGATGCAGGCCTGGAAGCTCGTGCCGGAAGCCTTCCTGGTCGAACCGGGCTGCGACCTGACGGGGGTGATCCGGGACGCCCTGGCGCGGGGGATCCGCATGTTCGTGGTCTGCGGCGGCGATGGCACGATTCTGGCCGTGGCCGAAGCCCTGACCGGCACGCGCGCCACCCTGGGGATCATCTCCGCCGGCACGCAGAATAACGTGGCCCTCAGCCTGGGCATCCCGACGGATGTCCCGGCCGCCATCGCCCTCCTGCGCACGGGCCGGCGCATCAAGGTGGACATGGGCCTGGCCGAGAACGGCAAGAGCGTGCAGCCCTTCCTCCTGGCTTGCGTGGTGGGGCTGGCTTCGGCCATCTTCCCGTCCGCCGACGATATCCAGCACGGCAACCTGGCGC
>CAZYHE010000718.1:0-2622 GCA_964647225.1 uncultured Anaerolineales bacterium | reverse complement strand
ATATCACCACCCAGGGACAACGCGGCTACGGATTGGTGATCCTGCGTGAGGGCGCGGCGGTCGTGGTGGCGGTGGATGATCGCGTGCGGCCGCGGCCACGCAACTATCTGCGCGCCCCGGCGGCCTACGGTGAGACCTCCCTGTTTCAGGGCAAAGAGCACGATGCCACGGTGCGGGCGGTCACTCTCCCGGAGGCGGGCGGCCGTCCGCACCTCGCCGGGACAGATATCATCGTGTTGGATCGCCGGGATCTGAGTGTGGCGTTTGCCGAGAAGCCGGCCCTGTGGGCCGAGCACGTCTCCCTGGTTCAACGCACGGTCCAGGTAAAGCAGGAGGCGCGCCCTTACAATTGGATGCAGGATGGCGAGAAGCTCCAGTGGCGCGGCCGCGCCCATTGGTTGTGGCTGCTGCTGCCCGAATCGGCGGTGGCGCTCGTCATTCTCGCCCTGTTTGGGATCGCTGGTCTCGTGCCCCCGCAGGCGCGCGATGAGCTTTTGGTCTTTGCCATGCTTATGACGGCGTTGATCCTGCTGCCTTTCGCGGCCTTTCTCGCTTATAACTACTTCGACGACTACTATGCAGTTACCAATCGGCGGGTGACGCGGCGCGACCATCTGATCCTGGTCTACGAGTCACGGACCGAGACGCCCCTGGAGATGGTGCAAGATATCACCTACGATGCTGATTTTTGGGGGCGGTTTTTCGACTATGGCGATGTTAATATCCGTTCCGCCGCCAAGGTTGGCTCCATCAAGTTTCAGCATGTGCCGCGGCCCAATCAGGTGCGGGCGCGCATTCAACTCGAACGGGCGGAAGCGACCGCCGGCATCCGCGGTCAACAGCGCGAGCGGCTGCGGAAAGATGTGATGTCTGGGCTGCGGCTTGCCTTGCCCATCCCAGATTTGGGCCGCGCTTTGGATGACAGCACACCCGCGCCGAGCCAGCGCGGGTGGTGGGAGAGTTTGCTCGGCAGCCGCAGTACACCGCGGCCGGCTGTCTTGCCGGGCGCGAAAGGCGGCTTGCCTGCGCCGTTCGTGGGTTGGGCCAACCGGCTCCCGGAGCGGTGGCGCAAGGTACTGATCGGAGACGCGCCGCAAGAGACGCAGATTCAGCTCAAGGAGGGGGAGTTTCTGTGGCGCAAGCACCCGATCCAGCTCCTCTTGCAGGCCGGTCTTCCCTTAGTGTTGTTGCTCTTGTGGAGCGTCATTGGCTGGCTATTGTTCAACCTGGACTTGGGTCTGAGTCGCGCGGCCATAGATCTGCCCTGGTGGGTTGTGTTGGTCGTGCTCCTGGGTTGGATTTGGTGGGAGTACGCGGATTACCGGAACGATCTCTACATTTTGCGCGAGGATCGGATCATTGATATCGAGGCGACACCGCTGTGGCTTTCCATCAAACGTCGCGAGGGTAATCTGGATCGCGTGCAGAATGTGGTGGCGCGTCAGAAGGGCATCTGGCAGAATTTGCTCAACTACGGTGATGTGGAGATCCAGACCGCTGCGATTGACGAGGGGTTCAATTTTTCTAAGATTGCCAACCCACAATTGGTGCAGACGACGATCTTCCAGAAGCTCGATGCGCTGAAAAACCGGCAGACGGAGCGCCAAATGCGTGATCGTCAGCGCGAGATCATCGAGGGGTTGGATGTTTACCACGAGTTGCGGAGCGAGGGGCGCAACATTTGAGTGCGACGCGGCATCCTCTGCAACGCCGCGCCGCACTCAAACGGGGTCTTTGGGATCAACTCAGGCCGGCTTTGACCGCCGTCGCCGTCGCACCAACCACCGAATCAACAACACGAACCCCACGATCGGGATCGCGATCACGATCAGCAACGGCAGCAGATAGACGGCCAACCAGATCACCAGATCCACCAGCCCCTTGAGCGCGTTGACCAGCGCCCGCCCGGCATCCCGTAGCGTCTCCAGCGGCCGCCAGCCCGGCTCGACGACCGGCTTGGCGAGCACGTCGGGGATCAGGTCGAGGTTGGCGGTTGCCAGGGCCGTCTGGTTACTCAGGAATTGCATCCGCCCTTTGATCCGCTCGATTTCCCCGCGCACTTTGGTCAATTCCTGGTAGACTTGCAGGACATCTTCGGCCTTTTGGGTCTTCTGGCGCACTTCCGTCAGTAGCTCGCGCAGCTCTTTTTCGGTGGCTTCCAGGTTGATGAGCTGGGCGTTCAGGTCGCTGAATTCTTCCGTCACATCCTTGCCGCCGACGTTCTCCCGTTCGACCCGGACGGCCAGCTTCTTGATGGCTTCCAGCGTCGCATCGAGTTGCTCGGCTGGGATGCGCACCGAGACCCGCGCTCGCAACTGCTCGTTCTCCCGCCAGGCCTTCGAGTCTGCCACGTAGCCGCCTGCCGCGACGACCAACGCGGTGATGGATTTGAGCGCCGGCTCGGTGTCTGCCACCACCATGCTCACCTCGGCGGTGCGGATGATCATGCGCTCGGTGTCATAGGCGGCCGATTCTACGGCCGCGGCGGGTTGCGCCGGCGCGCCGCCGATGAAGGCGGGCGCGGCCGCCGGCCGGGCGGCTTCGTTCATCGCCGCGCGTGGCGCAGCCGCGGCGCAGCTTGCCAGGCTCAGGAGCAAGCTGGCGAGCAACAGGAGCAAGAGG
>CAZYHE010000717.1:0-2631 GCA_964647225.1 uncultured Anaerolineales bacterium | reverse complement strand
CTTCACATCAGCCTTGCCGTCACCGTTCGTGTCAATGAAGAAGTACGGGTTGGTGTGGCCTTCGTAGACGATGGCGGTGTTGGTGAGCGTCTTGCTGTAGTCCACGATCGCGGTGTATAGCTTGGCTTCCAACGCCGTGATCTCCGCCGAGATGCCTTCCTTGACATCAGCGTCGCCATCGTAGTCCTTGGTGGCGAAGCGGATCTCCTGGGCGGTCTTGGCGCCGACATGGCAGGTGACGCACTTGTCCATCTTCAGGCCCTGCTCGTGCGTGCTGTGGCAGCCGGTGCAGGTGTCGAAGCCCGGCGCATGGGCGAACTGACCGACGTACTTCTTGCCATCGTACTGATAGGCCACCTGCGCGGCGTCGCCGAAGAGCGTGGAACCCGCAGCAAAGTAGTGGACGTTCGCGAACGTGATCTTAGCGTCCACCTTGTCCTCTTCCACACCCTTGACGCGGATGTCAATGGTGGACTTGGACTGGCGGCCCTGGTGGCATTCCAGACACAGGTTGGCGGCCACCGGCTTCAGCGCGCCCTTGTCATCCTTCTCTTTGCTGAAGGTCAGGCTCTTGCCGCTGGGGAAAGGCACGTTGACCACCGAGCGCACCGTGTACTTCGTCAGGTCGCTGTGGCAGGTGGTGCAGGCGAACCCGTTGGCGGTCGGCTGTTCGCCGACGCCGGTCGTCACGACCGCACCCGCGCTGGTGATTGCGACGGTGCCGCCGCTCTCCAGGAACTCCGGCAGGCCCTCGGCGCTGTGGCACTTGGCACAGTTCGCCGGTACGGCGCCCTCAGCATCCCAATCGCGGAAGGCCATGGTCGTGCCGTCGAAGTGACCGGCGTCGTTCCGCACGGCCTTCGCGATGTCCACCTTGGTCGCCAGCTTGGTGTTGAGATCATTGATCGAGTCGTGCATCAGCTGGATGACGTACTTGGCGTTGTGCGCCAGTTTGCCGGGATCCTTGCGCGCGACCTGGTAGTTGTAGGCGGCCTTCAGCAGGCGCGGGGACCAGGCGGCGTAAGGCCCTTCACCCGTGCTGAGCTTGCCATCGGCGTTCTTGTCGGCGAAGAAGTAGGGGTAAGAGGCCGCGTCATAGCCGATGTCGGCCTTGCTGACTTCCTTGGCATACGCGGTGAGGGCGGCGAACAACTTCTCCTGCAGGCCGGTCAACTCCTCGCCGATGCCTTCCTTCACATTGCCATCGCCGTCGTAGTCTTCCAGCGAGCCGGCCATGCGCACCTTGGCGAAGTCCTCAGCCTTGGTCACGCCGGCATGGCAGGTAGCGCATTCTTTGACTTCCAATTCCAACGAGTGCGAGTTGTGGCAGCCGGTGCAGGTGTCATACGGCGCGGGATGCTCGAACTTGCCATCGTACAACTGACCCTTGTACTCGTAGCCGCCCTTGACCAGGGTGCCGTACTGCGTGGCTGCGGCCGCAAAGTAATGGATGTTGCGGAAGCCGAAGGTCGTCGTGACGGTCTTGCCGGCGGCGTCCGTGACGATCAACGGCTTGACCACCATGTCGGCGTCCGCGTCAGTCAACTTGAAGGTGTTGGAGATGACGTTGTTGACGCTGATGGTGGACTCGCGGCCCTGGTGGCATTCCATACAACGGGCTTCGCCGCCGAGAGACTTGAGCGTGATGCCCGACGGGAACTTGACGCTGGTCTTGTTGACCGTGCCGCTGTTGTGGCACGCGACGCAATCAACCAGGCTGCCGCCGTTCGCAATCGGCTTCTCGATCTTGCCAGCGGTCAGGAACTCCCGATACCCCTCGGAAGTGTGGCACTTGGCGCAGTCAGCCGGAACCGACCCACTGGCGACCCAATAATTGAAGGCCACAGCCTTGATATCGGAATGACCCGCTTTCTGCCACTCGGCCAGGAACGGGGTAACGGGAGACTTCTCAGTGGTGGTGAGGTCTCGCATCGCGCCAACAGCAGGAGCCGGCGCAGGCGTTGCAACGACAATCTTTTCGACGATCTTCTCGACCGGTTTCTCGACGATTTTCTCAACCGGCTTCTCGACGATGACGGTCTCCTTCACGATGACCGGCGCCGGAGTGGTGCAGGCTGCCAAGATGAGTGCAACTGACAGCACAGCCGCGACCCCGACGACTATGATGAGGTTTCTAGGCAAGTTTTTCATACGTGGAATTTCCTCCATTTGTTTGACCGAAAGTGACAGGGGTGGAATCACATCAAACCAGGGTTGCCGGATCTATCGCTATCGAGCCTCCTTTCCGGGCTGTGCCGAACAATACAGCCGTATGCCGCAAGGCACGCTTGTCCAAACGCAGGACGCGCCTTCTACCGGACAAAAGATACTGTTCATCTTAGCATACAGACGCTTGCCAGAGCATGACGTAGATCATACTGTAACATTCGTTACTCTATTAAGTGAAATGTGTGCGAAGTCACACAATCATCCGTTGATGGCTTCGGCGGCGCGACACGCTACTTGCGCACTTCCGCTTCGATCTCCTGCACGCCGGCCTTTTCAAAATGGAGCTTGAGCTTGAGCTTTTCGCCCGCCTTAAGCTCGCGTTTGAGTCCGATCAGCATCACGTGCAAGCCGCCGGGTTTAAGCTCGGCCTGGCCTTGGGCCGGGAGGGCGATACCATCCACC
>CAZYHE010000716.1:1319-2635 GCA_964647225.1 uncultured Anaerolineales bacterium | reverse complement strand
CGCCTTTGAAGTCTTCAAACACGCATTCAATGACGCGGGCCTGGAGCGTTTTGCCGGGAAGCCGGGCGCACACCGCCTCAATCTGATCTACCTGGTGGTGTTTGCCGGCATCCACACCTATTTCGTAACAGTCCGGCCCGACCTGGCCGCGCGTAACCTCAACGTGTCAGTCGGGATGCTGATCATGTGCGGGCAGTGCGCCTGGCTGGTGTGGCGGCGGGTGGAGGCGGCCCAACGCCGGCTGATGTCCAGCGTCGGCGCGATCTTCGGGCTGTTCTGCCTGATCAGCCTCGTCCGGATCATCATCACCCTGGCCGCCCCGCCCCAGGACAACGACTTCCTCAAGTCCGGCGCGTTCGATTTCTTTGTCTTACTGGCCTACCAGGTGCTCCTGATGCTGCTGGCCTACGGGTTGGTCCTGATGGTGAACCGGCGGCTGCTCGGCGAGGTGCAGACCCAGGAGGAGAAGTTCGCCGCCGCGTTCCACTCTTCCCCCTATGCGATCACCCTCACCCGGCTGGCCGACGGCCGCATCCTGGAAGTGAACGACGGGTTCACGGAGATCACCGGCTACACGCGGCCTGAGGTCCTCGGCCATACCACGCTCGATCTGCATCTGTGGGTGCGCGATGAAGACCGCACGACCGTGATCAATGCGCTGGCGCAGGAACGGCAAGCGCGCGGTTTGGAGCTCCAGTTCCGCAAAAAATCAGGAGCGTTGCTCACCGGGCTTTTCTCGGCGAAAGTCATCCTGCTCGACGGCCAGCCGTGGGTCCTCTCCAGCATCAGCGACATCACCGAGCGTAAACAGGCCGAAGAGGCGCTGGCCGAGAAGAACCGCCTGTTCAAGTTGAACGCGGAGATCGGCGAGATCATCAACCAGGCGGAAACGCTGGCCGTGATCTTGCAACAGTGCGCCGAAGCCGTGGTGGGCGAGTTGGATGCCGCGTTTGCACGCTTTTGGCTCCTGAATGAACGCGAGGACATCCTGGAGTTGCGGGCCAGCGCGGGCTTGTACACCCATCTCGACGGCCCGCACAGCCGGATTCCGGTCGGCCAATCCAAAGTCGGCCAAATTGCCGCGACGGGCGCACCGCTTCTTACCAACATGGTGAGCCATGACCCGGCGATCAGTGATCCGGTTTGGGCGCAGCGGGAAGGCATCGTCGCGTTTGCGGGCTATCCGCTCATCGTGGAAGCGCGCGTGGTCGGGGTCATGGCCTTGTTCGCGCGCCACCCGCTGGCCGACTTCAGCATGAACGCGTTGCGCACAACTGCCGACAAGATCGCGCTCGGCATCGTACACAAACAGGCCG
>CAZYHE010000716.1:0-1309 GCA_964647225.1 uncultured Anaerolineales bacterium | reverse complement strand
AGCGCTGCGCCGGCAGAACACCTATCTGGCGGCTCTGCAGGCGACCAGCCTCGATCTGGTGTCGCAACTCGACCTGGACACCTTGCTCCGCAAGATCGTCCAACGCGCCAGCGACCTGGTTGGCGCCACCGCCGGCTATCTCGACCTGGTGGAGGCCGAGACCGACCGGCTGACTCCCCGCGTGGCGACGGGCGCGCTGGCGGAATCGCTCCGCCATGCGGCGCAGCCGGGCGAGGGGGTCGCGGGGATCGTCTGGCAGACCGGCCAGGCGCTCATCGTGGAGGATTATGACGACTGGCCGGGCCGCGTCGCCAATTTTAGCCGCGATGTCATTCACGCGGTCGTGGGTGTGCCGTTGGTGTCGGCCGGCCGGGTGACGGGGGTGCTCGGTCTGGCCTACGACGCGGCCTCGCAGCGGACATTCGGGGCCGACGCTGTCGAACTCCTGAACGAGTTTGCGCGCCTCGCCACGCTGGCGATCGAAAACGCCCGGCTCTTCTCCGCGGCGCAGCAGGAGTTGGCCGAACGCACGCGCGCGGAGGAAAACTTGCAGCGCTCGGCCGCCGAACTGGCGCGCAGCAACAAGGAACTCGAGCAATTCGCCTACATCGCCTCGCACGACCTGCAAGAGCCGCTGCGCATGGTTTCCAGCTTTCTCGGCCTGCTGAAAGAACGCTACCAGGGCCAGCTCGACAGCGACGCCGACGAATTCATCGCCTTTGCGGTGGATGGCGCCAAACGGATGCAAAGGCTCATCAGCGACCTGCTGGCCTATTCCCGCGTGGGCACGCGCGAGTTGACCCTGCGTCCCACGGACAGCGCCGAGGTGCTGGATCTCGCGCTGGACAACCTGCAAGTCGCCATCGCGGAGAGCCAGGCCACGGTCACACATGACCCGCTGCCCACCGTGCTGGCCGATGGCGGCCAGCTCATCCAACTGTTCCAAAATCTGATCGGAAATGCGCTCAAGTTCCGCGGCAGCGCGCCGCCCGTCGTGCATGTCTCAGCGCGTGAGACCTTTGAGGTCTCGGAGACCCTTCGACCGGCTCAGGGCAGGCTCTCAAAGGTCTGGGAGTTCAGCGTCCGCGACAACGGCATCGGGATCGCGGCGCATGACGCCGAGCGCGTCTTTGTCATTTTCGAACGCCTGCATTCGCGCCAGGAATATCCCGGCACCGGGATCGGCCTGGCGGTGTGCAAACGGATCGTCGAACGTCACGGCGGCCGGATTTGGGTCGCGTCGCAGCCGGGGCAGGGGTGTACGTTCTCCTTCACGCTGCCGGCGTCAGAAGCAGCAAACGAGTAACTC
>CAZYHE010000715.1:0-2639 GCA_964647225.1 uncultured Anaerolineales bacterium | reverse complement strand
CGTAAGCCGGACGAACCGGAAGGAGCCGAGACGGAGTTGTAACCCGTCTCACAACAGATATCGTGCAGATTGTAGATATTGCCGGATTGACCTCGGCGCAAATGGACTCGGTGACCGCCATCTACCGGGAAGCCTTTGAGGCGCCGTGGGAGATGCCGGTCGCCGAGTTACCCGACTTTGCGGCGGCCAGGACGGGCGACACTCTGCTCGGCCGGGCCGCCGCCATCGTGGCTGACGAGGTTGCGGCCGGTCTGGCGCTCTCGAACTACCTGGCCGAGTCCAACCTGCTGCACCTGAAATACCTGGCGATTGATCCGACCCGCCGCAATCAGGGCCTGGGTGCGATCCTGCTCCGGGCCGCGGCCGCGGCGGGCGAAGCGATCGCCCAGGCGGCCGGCCGGGATGGTTGCGCCGGCACGCTGCTGGAGGTGGAAATCCCCGACAGCCCACCGGCCGAAGCCGATCGCCGCCTTCGCCGCCGTCGGATTGCCTTCTACGAACGCCACGGCGCGCTGCGCACGGGGATCCCCTTCCCGCGGCCACCCTGGGCGCCGGCCGAGCAGCCGGATTGGGAAGTGCTGCTGTTGCCCGGACGCGCGTGGCGCAACCCCCTGGATGGCGCGACGCGCCGCGGCCTGGGGCGCGCGCTCCTGGTGGAAGGCTACCGGGCCGATCCCCAGGCCCCCTGGCTCGTCGCATACCTGGACGCGCTGGCTCCGCCGGAGTGACGACCCGGGCGCGCCGGGTTGCCCGCGCCGCGTCAGCCGTGTTTGCGGCACTCGCGGGGCTATGCTATAATCTCTCAACCTGAGATAAAGAGATCGCGCCGTTCCTGGCGGCCCTACGACGCCAGACATCGCCTGCACGCCGGGATCACAGGAGGCGGACCAATGATAACGATGACTGAAGTAAAGATTGATAGTGTGCGTGTTAGCCTGATGTCGCAGCATCGGATCGTCGTGCTGAAAGAGACCGATTCCACGCGTTTCCTGCCGATCTGGATCGGGCCGTTCGAGGCGGACGCGATCACCATCGAATTACAGGGCGTCGAAGTGCAGCGCCCACTGACGCACGACCTGCTTAAGGCCATCATCCACAAGCTGGATGCCGAAGTGACCCAGGTGGCGATCACCGACCTGCGCAATGACACGTTCTTCGCGCAGATCACCCTGCGGGCCGATGGCAAGCGCATTGAAATTGACGCGCGGCCCAGCGATGCGATTGCCCTGGCCGTGCGCGAACGTGTCCCAGTCTATGTCTCGGACGATGTCATGGATCAGGCCGCGATCACCCCGGAGCCTGATTTGGAGGGCGGCGAGCTATCATCCAGCCGCGCGGATGGGCCAAAGGCCCCGGCGCCCGAAGCTTTCCGCGACTTCCTGGAAGGGCTTGATCTCTCCGGCCTGCAATAAACGCAACACTTCGCTCTTTGCCCGAAGCGTCCGCCTGGCCGTTGGCCTGGCGGCGTTTCTGTCGTATGTCCATTTGCCGCCGCGCACGTGCGCGTCCCAGTCCAGCGGTGAGCCATGAACACGCCCGACAAAACGATCCCTGCCAACCCAGAAGCCGAGGAGGCCGTCCTCGGCTCACTCCTGATTGATCCCGATGCCGTCATCAAGATCGCGTCGTTCCTGGCAGCGGACGATTTCTACCGCGAAAAGAACGGTTGGATCTATCAGGCGATCCTGGATTTGCACGAGCGTCGCGAGCCGGCCGATTTCATCACCCTGGTAGATGAGTTGGAGCGCCGCGACCAGATCCAGCAGATCGGCGGCACCGCCTACATCACATCGCTGATCAACAGCGTCCCTACGGCTGTCCACGTCGAGCACTACGCCCACATCATCGAGCGCACCGCCACCCTGCGCCGCCTCATCGGCGCGGCCGGGCAGATCGCGGCCCTGGCCTATGAAGAAGCCGAGGATGTCAACGAGGTCGTTGACCGGGCCGAACAACTGATCTTCAACGTCTCGGAGCGCCGCGTGCGGCATGACCTGACGCCGGTGCGCCAAATCATGCACGGCGTCGTGGATCGGTTGGACTATCTGCACCGGCACAAAGGCGAGCTGTTGGGCGTGCCGTCCGGCTTCAGCAAGCTCGACAAGCTGCTCGGCGGATTCCAGAAGTCGGACCTGGTGATCCTGGCCGCCAGACCGGGTGTGGGCAAGTCGAGCCTTGCGCTCAATGTGGCAGTCAACGCGGCCAAGCGTTACGGCCAGCGGGTGGCGTTCTTCAGCCTGGAAATGAGCAGCGAACAGTTGGTGCAGCGCTTGCTCTCGTCCGAAACAGGTATCGACCAACAGAAACTGCGCCTGGGTGAGATCGGCGACGACGAATGGCCGATGCTGATGGAAGCCGCGGGCGTTCTGTCCGAGACGCTGCTCTTCTTCGATGACACCCCGGCCGTGTCGGCGCTGGAACTGCGCACGAAGGCGCGGCGCCTGCAAGCCGAGCACGGGCTGGACATGGTTATCGTGGACTACCTGCAACTGATGCGCGGTGATACGCGCTCCGAGAACCGCGTCCAGGAAATCAGCTACATCTCGCGTGCGCTCAAGAGCCTGGCGCGTGAGCTGGAGGTGCCGCTGATCGCCCTTTCGCAGCTCTCGCGCGCCGTCGAGTCGCGCAGCGATCACAAG
>CAZYHE010000714.1:0-2643 GCA_964647225.1 uncultured Anaerolineales bacterium | reverse complement strand
CACGCGGGACATGGTATAATCCTTCCCTTGTCAGGCTGGCGCACACGCGCCGGCACGCTAGAGATGGAGGCAGTTTTCCTGTGAAGATATACCTGTACCTGGCGCAAATCGTTCTCGCGGTGGCGCTTACCGTTCTGGTCACGCTGCAGGCCAAAGACGCGGGCCTGAGCCAGATGTTCGGCGGCGGCGACATGGGTGTGATGCGGACGCGGCGTGGGGTCGAAAAGACGATGTTTCAGGCGACGATCGTTCTGGGCGTCCTGTTCATCTTGCTGGCGATCGTGACCGTGCGTATCACGGGCTGAAGTTGGGCAGATACCTTCGTTGGCAGGCGGTGATTGCCCTCCTGGGCATTGTTCTGCTGGCTGCGCTATTGCGCTATGCCGCCTATAACTTCACCACGGTCACCGTCCCCGACAAGGGCGGCGTCTATGTCGAAGGGGTGGCGGGCAGCGTTCAATACCTCAACCCGCTTCTCAGCCAATACAACCAGGTAGACGCGTTGCTCGTTTCCCTGCTCTTCAACGGCTTGACGCAGTTGGATGAGCAGGGAAATGTCGTTCCCGACCTGGCGGAGGGCTGGAACGTCAGCCAGGATGGCCTGACGCATGATTTTCGTCTGCGCGGCGGCCTCTCCTGGCACGATGGCGCGCCCGTCACCGCGGCCGACGTGCTCTACACGGTCGGCGCGCTGCAGGCGGATGACTTCCCCGGCGTGCCCTGGCTGCGCACCCTCTGGAAAGCAGTCAAGGTCGAGGCCCCCGACGGCCCCGATGGGCTGGCGATCCGCTTCACGCTCGAACAACGGCTGCCCTCCTTCCTGGACTATACGACGATCGGGCTGCTGCCGGCGCATCTGTGGGCGCGCATCCCCGTGGCCGAGATGGAACTTGCCCAGCTCAACACCCGGCCGGTGGGCACCGGCCCGTGGCAGATGGCGAAGCTGACGGCCACGCGGGCCGAGTTGACTCCCAACCCGCGCTCTGCCGGCGCGACGCCGTACCTCAGCGGGCTGGCCTTTCGCTTCTATCCCGATCATCAAAGCCTGCTGCCGGCGTATGACCGGAAAGAGATTGATGGCGTCAGCGCGCTCTGGCCGGAAGAGATCGCCGGGGCGGCCCGGCGGCCCGATTTGCAGCTTTTCTCCGCGCCGCTGTCGGGCTACTCGGTGATCTACCTGAATCAGAGTAACCCCAACGTCGCCTTCTTCCAGGACACCGCCGTGCGCCAGGCGTTGCTCTATGCGCTCGACCGCCAGGCGTTGATTGACACGGTGTTGCACGGCCAGGGGATCGTGGCGCATTCGCCGATGCTGCCCGGCACGTGGGCGTATGACGCCGAGGTCCCGAAGATTGCGCCCGATGGGGAGCAGGCGCGCCGCCTGCTCGATGAGGCCGGCTGGCTCCTCCCCGATGGCGAGAATGTGCGCCAGAAGGATGGTCAGAAGCTCTCCTTCATCCTGGTGGGCGATGACGCGCGCTTGCTGGAAGCCATTGCGCAGGACTGGGCCAAAGTGGGCGTGGACGCGGCCGTCCAGCCGGTCACGCTGGCGGGCCTGACGACCGATTTCCTCGTCCCGCGCAGTTTCGACGCGGCCGTGGTGCATTGGGAGTTGGCCGGCGACCCCGATCCGTATCCGCTGTGGCATTCGACGCAAATCAAAGACGGGCAGAACTACGGCGGCTGGAACGATCGGCCCACCGATGAGACGATCGAACAGGCGCGGGCGGCCAATGCGCTGGCTGCACGGCGGAACTACTATGTGCAATTCCAACGCATCTTTGCCCGCGAGGCGCCCGCACTGCTGCTCTACTACCCGGTCTTCACCTACGGCGTGCGCAACAAGGTGCATGGCGTGCAGATCGGGCCGCTGAACGAGCCGCACGACCGTTTCCGCAACGCGGCCGAGTGGTATATCGTCACCCGGCGGATCACCGTCGGCAGCCAGAACGCCAAATTTGACAGGCCGGCGCAGTAGTGGTATAAAGCATGAGTAATTGAATAGGCGTGCCGAAGTGGCGGAATGGCAGACGCGCTAGGTTCAGGACCTAGTGAGGATTATCCCTCGTGAGGGTTCAAATCCCTCCTCCGGCACCATTTGCAGGATCCCATGGTACAAGCGCCGTGGGATTCTGTGCCTCAGGCCCCGAAAGTTAGCCGGGAGCGCGACGCATGGTTCTACAAGGCTGGCGGCGGTTCTTGCCGGATCGCTCACAGTTCATGCTGTTGGTGATCGTTGTGATGGGGCTGGTGGCGGGTGTGAGCTTCGTGAACCTGGGGATCACCCGCAATATCGCGCTGGCTTCAAATCGGATCGCGCACGAACGGCTGGCCGAGGCGCAAGCGCAGAATGTCTTGTTGGGGCAGGCGCTCGCCAGCGCACAGCGGGGTGACAACATCCCGCCGAAGGCGTATGAGTATTACGGCGAAGCGCGGCCGGGGGTCACAACCTTCGAGATTCAGCCGGTGGCGCCGGGCGAAGCGGCGGATGGGGCGGGCGCCCAACGCGCCGGGCCGCCCTTCTGGGGCGACTGGTGGAAACACCTGGTCAATCCTTGACAAAATCGCGGAAGTGCGTACAATAGAAGTGTGCTGCGGGGTGGAGCAGTGGCAGCTCGTTGGGCTCATAACCCAAAGGCCGCA
>CAZYHE010000713.1:1844-2645 GCA_964647225.1 uncultured Anaerolineales bacterium | reverse complement strand
AAAGGCCGCTTCTTCAAGTTCAACGCGTTCTTGGATCACGCGGCGCAACCAATCCTCAACGCTAGGGAGCGAGAATTAATTCAGTTCATGTTGCAGCGCCTTGCCCGTAACCCTGCCGTGTACCCGTGAAAGTGCAGTAAAATTTCCAAGAAGCGCTCTTAGGTCTGCGCGACTCTAAAGGTCTACCGCCTCCTTCTTCTCCTTCACCTTCACCACCGCCCGATCATACATCTCCGTCAACTCTCGCAACCGCGCGGCCAGGGCGTCGGTCAGCATTTCCGGGGTGTAGCGCCATTGCCAGTTGCCGCTGGAGGTGCTGGGGAAGTTCATGCGCGCTTCGTTGCCCAGGCTCATCACGTCTTGGAGGCAGGCGACGGCCTGGTTGGCGACCGAACCCCACGCCGTGCGGATGAAATCCCACGCCAGATCATGGCCGTCCGTGCCGAGATAGCGCAGGCAGTTCCACTTTTCCGGCCCCGTGCGGATCGCCTCGTTGAACCAGCCGATCACCGTATTATTGTCGTGCGTGCCGGGATAGACGATGTAGTCCTTGTCGAAGGTGTGCGGCAGATATTTCGGGTTGTTGTCCAGCGCAAAGCCGAACTGGAGGATCTTCATGCCGGGGAAGTTGAACTGCGTCCGTAGCGCATCCACCTCCGCGGTGATGACCCCCAAATCTTCGGCGATGATCGGCAGCTTGCCGAGCGCGGCGTTGATCGCCTCGAAGAGCGCCGGCCCCGGCCCCTTCACCCAGCGCCCCTTGACCGCGGTCGGTTCGTCCGCCGGGCTCTCCCACGCCGC
>CAZYHE010000713.1:0-1834 GCA_964647225.1 uncultured Anaerolineales bacterium | reverse complement strand
ATGCGTAGCCGGTCCGCGCCATGACATCCCAGCGATAGTGCGGGTTGCCCCACCGTTGCCCGGTGGCCGAGAAGTTGTCGGGCGGCACCCCGGCGATCACGATCGGGTTGCGCTCCGCGTCCAGGGTGAAAAGCTCCGGCCGGCTCCACACATCCGCGCTGTCCTCGGCCACGAAGATCGGGATGTCGCCGATGATCTGGATGCCCAGGCTGGCCGCGCGCGCCTTCAGGCTGCCCCACTGTTCGGCAAACTGCCATTGAAGATACTCGTGATAGGCGATCTCATCCGCCAGCGTCCAGCGATAGTGGCCCAGCGCCGGCTCGTAGCGCACCAGGATGTCGCGCGCCCAGCCGTGCCAGCTTCCGCCGCCGAAATGCGCCTTCACCGCCATGAAGAGTGCGAAATCGGGCAGCCAGGACGCGTTCTTGGCCCGGAAACCGGCGAAGCCATTGCGCTGGTCATTGGTGGCCTGGGCCTTGAAGTGCGCGTAGCTTTGGCGGAATAGCTTCTGTTTGGCGGGGATGGCCGCGCCGAAGTCCACCTTGCCGGCGGGGAAGGCGGGCGCATCGGCCAGCGCGTCCCCCGGCAGCAACCCCGCGTAGGCCAGGCTGTCCGGGCTGATCAGCAGCGGGTTGCCGGCGAACGCCGAAAAGGACTGGTAGGGCGAGTCGCCGTAGCCGGTCGGGCCGAGCGGCAACACCTGCCAAAGCTGCTGTTTGGCGGCGACCAACCAGTTCAGGAAGTCATAGGCGCCTTGACCCAGGTCGCCGATGCCGTATCGGCTGGGGAAAGAGGTCGGATGGCACAAGATGCCGCTGGCGCGGGGGAAAGACATGATAGATTTCTCCTGACTCGGACAAGCTGAGATCAGACAGGATTTACAGGATAGACAGGCTATCCTGTAAATCCTGTCGAAATTCCGTAAACAATGTACGCACTATCGTTCGTTCAGCCGCGCGATCTGCTCCCGCGATGCAGTCCCGGTCGTCCCGAGCTGCTGGATCGTCACCCCCGCGGCCAGGCAGCCGATTTCGCCCGCCTCGGGTACGGTGGCGCCCACGCAGAGGGCCGAAACGATGCCCGCCATCGTGGAGTCCCCCGCGCCGACGATGTCAATCGGCCCTGTGATCTTGGCCGCGGGGATTGCGGTCGGGCCGTCCTGGTGGAACGCCATCAGACCGTCCGCGCCGAGGGTCAGGAAGATGGGCTGGCCGGCCTGGCGGTAGAGTGCCTCGCCGCACGCCAGCACGCCGGCGCGGTCGAGCGGGGCCGCGTCCGGCCCGTGGATCGCCCGCGTCGCCTCCCGTTCGTTCGGCTTCAGGATCACATCTTGGAACAGGCCGACGCGCTCCCGCGAATCCGCCGCGAAAACGACCGTGGGGTAGGCCCGCGCCAGACTGCACAACTCCTCGCGCACCCGCTCGGTGATCACGCCGCAATCCGTCTCCGGGACCTGGTCGGCGATGATGACGCCGTGGACGCGCGGCAGCAGCCCGCGCAGCGCCGCGATCACCTTGTCTTCGGCCGCGCGCGGCGTCTTGGAACGGTTCTTGATGTCGAGCCGGTTAAGCTCGTGCTGCGCGCCGTCGCGCTCCCGGAGCATCGGCTTGGTGTAGGTCGGCGTGACGCGGTCGGCGCGGATCACCAGCGCGTCCACGTCCACGCCCGCCGCGTCGAGGCGTTTGAGCAGTTCGAACCCCTCGCCGTCGTCGCCGATCACGCTCAGCGCGACCACGCCGACCCCCATCGCGCGCAGGTTGTTCGTCACCGTGCCCGCCGCGCCGGGGCTGCACCGGACATTCACCACCTGGTGCGCCTCCAGCCCGGTCTCCAG
>CAZYHE010000712.1:0-2646 GCA_964647225.1 uncultured Anaerolineales bacterium | reverse complement strand
TGCGGGGCGGCTGGGTTGTGTTGGCCGGCGGGCATACGACGGATACATTGGTGAGCCAGTAGGCTGGCGCCGAGCTTGAGGATAGGCTGATCGCGTCCATCGAGCGGTGGATGCAGGCGGGCCAGCCAGGCCCGTTTTTACACTTCCGACGCACACATCAGGTCATTCGAGATGCGATGGCGTAATAGCATCGCTCCCGCGGGTTGTGCAGTGGTGGATTGCGGGCTGTGTGCCAGCTTGTGCGCAACTCGCGGCACGACGCCGTGTTTATTCCATGTTAGCCGGTGACGAATGGATTCATTACGCGGAAAGATAGCCCTCATCACGGGCGCATCCAGCGGCATCGGGCGGGCGACGGCGCTGGCGTTGGCGCAAGCGGGGGCGCACCTGGCCCTGGCGGCGCGGCGGCAGGCTGAGCTTGAAGCCGTGGCGCGCGAGGCGCGCGACCTGGGCGCGCGGGCGATCGTGCTCCCCGCCGATGTTGCGCAGCAGACGCAGGCCGAGGGGCTTGTGCGCGATACGCTGGCGCAACTGGGCGGGTTGGATATCCTCGTCGCCAGCGCCGGGATCTATGTGCGCGGCCCGATCGAGACCCTCACGGCCGCCGACTTCGAACGGTGCATGGCCGTGAATTTCTTCGGGTCGGTCTACCCGGTGCTGGCCGCGCTGCCGCATCTGCGCGGTCAGCGCAGCGGGCATATCGTCCTGGTGTCATCCATGGATGGCAAGAAGGCGGTCCGCACCGATGCGCCGTACGCGGCGACGAAGTTCGCGGTGGCCGGCTTTGGCGAGGCACTCCGCCAGGACTTGCATGGCACGGGCGTGGATGTCTCGATCCTCTTTCCGGGCCGCGTCGAGACGCCGCTCATCGCGGGCATGAAAATCCCCTGGGTTTCCCGGCCGATCTCGCCCCAGGCGGTGGCCGGCGCGGTGGTGAAGGCAATCCGGCGGCGGCAGGCCGAGGTGATTTTGCCGCCGTCCGCCTATTTACTGTTGTTTGCCGATTGGCTCTCGCCGCGCCTCGGCGATTGGGCCGTTCGTACATTTCAATTGCATGGTATGGAGGAAAGCTAGGATGACTGTTGGCGCTACATTGAATATACCGGCACGGCTGGACCGGCCGTTGCATCCCTGGCTCAAGACGCTGCACGTTTCGTATCTTCCGGGGCCATCCACGCCGATGGCGGCCGGCGTCGCACAGCAGCTTGTGCAGCGGTTCGGCGATCTGGGTCATGTGTTGCAGGCACAGCCGACGAACGAAACCGAGGTGGTGCTGACCACGGCACGTTTCGGTGAGCCGCTGAACTGGCGCATGGCCCCGGCGTTCCAGTTGCGCCGTCAGTTCGGCCTCTCGCACACGCCGCAGTTCTGGACCGTGATCCAGGCCCGGCCGGCCGAGTTGGCTGCGTTGGTTGCGCATTTCGAGCGCGCGCTCGCCAAGGAACCGATTGACCTGGCCGATTTCGATTTTCCGGGCCTCTCCCCGACGGCCTATCGCCCGCTCGTCGAGCAGGGCCGCCGCGCGGGCGTGATCCTGTCGGTCGAGCGGCTGCTCCAGGCGCAAGGGCTGACCCTGGGGATCCTGTTGGTCGTCGGAGATGAGAAGCCGGAGTATGTGTATCACTTTAACCTCGTCGGCAGCTATGCGACCAGCGACGCCCGTTCGTCCAGCTTCTACGATGACATTGTGCTGCGCATCGCCACCGCGATGAGCGCGGATGAGGTCGCGAAGTATGTGATCGAGCCGCCCGTCGTCCCACAGGCGGCGTGGGCAGGGCTTTCCACCCCACCGGCGATGCAGCGCGCCAGCCTGGAGTTCGGCAATCGCGACTTCTTCACCGAGATGGTGATGATCGCCGACCTGGTGTCGGTGCCCGCGATGACCGACGCCGTCGCCAGCCAGTACAGCGAGGGGTGCTTCTCGACGTGGGAGCCGGCCCTGAACGCGCTGGTCGCGACCACGACCGGCAGCGCGCGGCCGGTGGATAAGGGGCATCTGACGCAGGATGACCTGGCGGTGGTGACGGGCGTGCAGGCCAACGGCCGCGGCGTGGTCGTCCGGCAGGTGGAAGGGCTGCGCAACGACCCGCCCTCCTCCGAAGGGTTCGAGATGATTGACCTGGACAACGCCCTGCCGAAGATCACCCTCGACCCGGCCTGGGGCGCGGCGAGCCCAGTGCCGGTGGTGCGCTCGAAGTTGCACAGCCACCGCGGGGTCAAGGCCTTCGACCCGCGCCGGGTGGAATACGTCCCGCTGGCGCCCGTCTACTTCGCCTTGCCCGTCACCTGCGGCACCTTCGCCCAGGCGCAGGGCGTGCGCGCCGTCTTCGCCCAGGCCGAATGCCTGCAGAATCCCGACGATCCCCGCCAGGTCGCGTTTACCTTATTGCCCACCCACGGCGTCTTCATCGTGGAGAAGTGGGTGGCGGGCAAAGCGCCCTTCCAGGTGATCTGGGAATACATGGACGCCGGCTACTTGCAGATTGACCGCACCGTGCCGCAGGGGCCGGAGCCGTTTTGGCCGCGGGAAGTGTGAGCGGGCGAATCAGCAAATCACGAATCAGCGAATGAGCGAAACTTATACCCAGCGGATGCGCGTCACTTTTGCGACTGACGACACTGTGAAGTACGTCGGTCACCTGGACA
>CAZYHE010000711.1:0-2651 GCA_964647225.1 uncultured Anaerolineales bacterium | reverse complement strand
GCGTGGGCCGCGCAAGGCGCAGAGTGGCTGCATGTCGTCAACCTGGACGGCGCGTTCACAGGCGCAGGTCAAGGTTCAGATCAAGACCTGAGCATTAACCTCCGCCGTCTGGCCGAAATCCGCGCCGCGACCAGCCTGCCGATCCAATTCGGCGGCGGGTTGCGGGATGTGGCGGATATTGCGCTGGCGCTGGAACTGGGCGCGACGCGCGTCGTGTTGGGCACGGCGGCGGTGCGCCATCCCGAAGTCGTCGCCCAGGCCATCGCGCGTTTCGGCGCGGAGCGGATTGTCGTCGGGCTGGACGCCCGGAACGGGTGGGTCGCCACCCACGGCTGGCGCGAGACCTCGGCGCTCGATGTGCTCACCGTGGCCCGACGGATGCGCGAGCTGGGCGTGCCGCGCATCGTCTACACCGACATCGCCCGCGACGGAACCCTGACCGGGGTCAACCTGGACGCAACGGTCGCCCTCGCCCGCAGCAGCGGCCTCGAGATCATCGCCAGCGGCGGCGTCGCGGGGCTGGATGACATCCGCCGCCTGGCCGCCCAGCAGGCCGGTGGCGTGGCGGGCGTCATCGTCGGGCAGGCGCTCTACACGGGCGTGGTAGATCTGACGACCGCGTTGCGTGAGGTAAGGGTAGTACGTAGTACGTAGTGCGTATTCCGTGCCAAAGGGAGCTACTTGCCTCCAAAGTTAAGCTCTCATCGCACGCAAATACGCAATACGCACCACGCAATACGCAGAAGCGACATCACACACAACAGGAGCACACCATGCTCGCCAAACGCATCATCCCCTGCCTTGACGTGAAGGACGGTCGGGTGGTCAAGGGGGTCAACTTTCTGGAATTGCGCGACGCCGGGGATCCGGTGGAACAGGCGCAGGTGTATGACCGCGAAGGGGCGGACGAGTTGGTCTTCCTGGACATCACCGCCAGCCATGAGCGCCGTGACATCGTGATTGACATGGTGCGCCGCGTGGCCGACAGCGTCTTTATCCCCTTCACCGTCGGCGGCGGCATCCGCACGGTGGACGACATGCGCGGCCTGCTGCTGGCGGGCGCGGACAAAGTCTCGATCAACTCGCCGGCCGTCCGCACGCCGGAACTGATCACGGCCGGCGCGACCCGCTTCGGCAGCCAGGGCGTCGTCGTCGCGATTGACGGCAAGCGGATCGGGGCGCGCTGGGAGGTGTCCATTTACGGCGGTCGGGTGCCGCCCGGGCTGGAGGTGGTGGCCTGGGCGCGGCAGGTCGAGGCGTTGGGCGCGGGGGAAATCCTGCTGACCAGCATGGACAGCGACGGCACGCAGGCCGGCTACGACCTGCCGATGCTCCGCGCCGTCGCCGACGCCGTCTCGATCCCGGTCATTGCATCGGGCGGGGCCGGCGCGCTGCCGCATTTCTACGACGCGCTGACCACCGGCGGCGCGGACGCCGCGCTGGCGGCGTCGCTGTTCCACTATCGGCAATTGTCGGTGGGCGAGGTCAAACGTTATCTGGCTGGGCGTGGGGTGGCGGTGAGGTTGACGGGGTGAGGCGACAGGCATGCAGAGTGCC
This sequence comes from uncultured Anaerolineales bacterium, assembly GCA_964647225.1. Classification (GTDB taxonomy): domain Bacteria; phylum Chloroflexota; class Anaerolineae; order CG2-30-64-16; family CG2-30-64-16; genus CAZYHE01. The sequence goes on along the minus strand of CAZYHE010000711.1, from coordinate 1,094 downwards.
AGGCACGTTCGGACGTGCCTGGCACTTGATCGTCTCCAGCAGAGAAGATTGGCGTTTCGGAGATGCCGGTCTTGGTCACCTAAATTCCTCCAGAAAGCGTACCGAGTTCGCCATATCCTCGGCGGTGACGGAGTTCAGGAGCTTCAGCATCCGACGCAATAACTCGCCACGCGGTAATTGGGCGGAGATGATCAATCCGTAGTGTTGTTGTCCTGAATAGAACCAATCGGCCACCAGATCCACAAACTGCCCGCCATCCTTATCAAACGTCAGCAACGCTCGACCTTCAGCGGCGGCAAACCGCCATTGTTCTTCGTCCGAGAATCCCTCCCGGCCGACTTCGGCGACGTTCACGGCATCGAACCCGCGCTCACGCAACTCGGCAGCGAGTTTCCGCCAAACATGTTCATCCAGGTAGAGCCGGATGAAGAGAGCTTGCTCTGGATCGCTCGCCATCTCCCATCCTCATTGCGTTGTAATCCGCCGGTAGTCTTCGGTAGAGCGCATTCGCTCGGCCAACCGCAACCGAAGGGCCTCCTCGGTATTCTCTGCGATCTCGCGGTCAATCTCGGCGCGGTGGTCGTGATAGTAACTCAGCGCATCGTAGACCATCGCCGGGGCTAACGCTGCATGCACTTCCTCTGCGAAATCTTCCGGCGCCAGGCCGAGTCGAGCATAGCCTGCAATCACGCTGATCGGCGTGCCCACGTTTTTGACCACCGCCCGCTCGCCGCGCAGCGAGGTCTGTGTTTCGACATAGGGATGGGCTGGCTGTAACTCGCGATGGAGCACCTCGTCGGCCAGGGCATCGGGTGAACGCCGGATTTGCCGTGCCCGTCGAGCGAGCAATTCGTAGGTATGCGTAGATAGCTGAACGGTCATCATCGGTCATCCCTCCGCGATACGGGTTTCACATCACTTGGAAGATTATAGCATCTTTGTGAGTCTGTAACAAGGTCGCGATTTAACCAAAACGCCGGGCACATCCACCCGCGCCCGGCGCCTTCACTTCGTCCTCCGTCTTTCGTCCCGCCTACAACTTCCCCTTCACCACCGCCACCACCTCGGGGAAGTCAATCTCCAGCTTGCGCAGC
>CAZYHE010000710.1:0-2657 GCA_964647225.1 uncultured Anaerolineales bacterium | reverse complement strand
ATTTCGGCGAGACGACCAGCAGATCTATGTCGCTCCAAACATCGGCGCGTCCAGTGGCTTGGTAGCCGAACACGATGCCATATTGAACCGGGATACCCTGTTCGGAAACTACTTGTAAATAACGTCTTATTGAACTGACAATTGGCTCAGCAACCATCGATACACCTCTTCGGCTCGCCGCGAGTAGTCTTTGGCATCTCCAGGCGAAGGCACAGGAGTCAGCATATCAGGATAGCGTCCTTCCAGGTTAAAGGTGTTGATGTCTGCCAAGATATCGAGTTGGGCCTGGGTTGGCGTCAGCTCTGCCAGTTCTGCAAGACGGATCAGGTTGTGCAGTCTCGGCGCCAAGTCGTTAGTGTGCCGGCAGAGATGCGCCTTTAGTAATTTCTCCAGCGCCAAGTGCATGAAGAACAGACCGTGACGCGTTCGTCTGTGCTTCAGGAGGTCCTGCGCTACTTCCCAGTCCTCCACCGCGCCATCTCGCCAGTAGGCAATCTGTTTTTCGATGTCGAACATGACTCCGCCCCATCACTTCGGCAACACCAAGAACACCCCCAACATCACCGACACCGCCACCAGCCCCACCAACAGATAATTCTGCACGCGGCCGGTCTGGATAACGCGCGCCGCGCTGCCTATGGTCGCGACGATCGTACCGACGCCGTTCACGACGCCATCCACGATCCGCTCGTCGAAGGCCTGGCCCCAGTCGGAGATGCGCCGCCATAGCTTGCCCACGCCATCCACGATGGGATCAATGACCCAGACGTGATCGAAGCGGAAGAGCCAGTTGGCGAGGCGCTGCACCCCCTTGACGAACACCTTGCCGTAGAATTCATCGAAGTAATACTTGTTCTGCAACACCGGGTAGATCCGGCCGAGCGGTCGCGCCAGGGGATCACGGAGTTGCAATGCGTCGCCGCCCCGTTGGCCGACCTGCGCCACGCCGCGATAGGTGAGCCAACCGAGGAACAGACCGCCCAACGCCACCGCGATCGAAGTGACCAGGGGAATCGGATCGAACTCCACGCCGCCCGCATGGATGTGCAGCACCTTCGCCAAGTCGCCGAGGATATGGTGGAACGGGTTGCCGAACAGCCCGCCGAGCACCGGGAAGGTCTTTGGAATGCCGACCCAGCCGCCGACAATCGCAAAGAACGCCAGCGCCATCAGCGGGATCGTCATCCATTGGAAGATGCTGTCGTGTTCGCTGGCGTGCTCGGCTGCGGCGGTGCGCGGCGCGCCGAAGAAGGTCATCACGATCTGACGCGCGGTGTAGAACGCGGTCAGCAGCGCGGCGACGGCCAGCATGATGAAGACCACGGTGTGGCCGTTGACCCAGGCGTCGGCCAGGATCTCGTCTTTGCTCCAGAAGCCCGCCGTGACGATCGGGAAGCCCGACAGCGCCAACCCGCCGATGATGAAGGTCCAGGCCGTGCGCGGCATCCGCCGGAACAGCCCGCCCATATTGCGCATGTCTTGGGGATCGAAAGACGGTAGATTGGTAGATTGGTGACTGGTAGATTGGTGGCCGTGCGCACCGGTTTCCCAATCTACCAATTTACCAGCTTCCCCGTGCCCGTGGTGATGCCCATGCTCCATCCCGTGGATCACGCTGCCGGAGCCGAGGAAGAGGAGCGCCTTGAAGAACGCGTGCGTCAAGAGGTGGAAGGTCGCGGCGACATAGGCGCCGATGCCGAGCGCGGCAAACATGAAGCCGAGCTGCGAGATCGTCGAGTAGGCCAGCACCTTCTTGATGTCGTTTTGCGCAAGGGCGATGGTGGCGGAGAAAAGCGCGGTGAACGTGCCGATGAACGCGATGACCTGGAGCGCCGCGCCATGCTCAACCGCAGCCATCAGCGGGAAGGTGCGGATGACCAGATAGACGCCGGCCGAGACCATCGTGGCGGCGTGGATCAGTGCGGAGACGGGGGTCGGGCCTTCCATCGCGTCGGGCAGCCAGACGTGCAGCGGGAACTGCGCGCTCTTGCCGACTGCGCCGCAGAAGATCAGGAGCGCGATCAGCGTGGCCCAGGGCACCGGGCCGATCAGGATGATGTTCGTCGTGGTGGTCGCCAGATGCTCCAGCGTCTCCGGCTTGAAGATTTCACTGAAGCTGAGTGAGCCGACCTGCGCGAAGAGCAGCAGCATCCCGGCCAGCATCAACGTGTCGCCGATACGCGTGGTCAGGAACGCCTTCAGCCCGGCCTCTTTCGGCGTGATCTTCTTGGGGTCATCGTATTTGCGGGCAAACCAGAAGCCGATCAGCAGGTAGGAGCAGAGGCCCATGATTTCCCAGAAGACGAGCAGCAAGATCAGGTTGTCGGCCAGCACCAGGCCGATCATGCCGGTGGCGAACAGGGCAATGTAGGCGAAGAACCGGCTGGCGAGGGGATCCACATGCCCCGGCTCGGCCGGCGCCCCGCGCTGATCGTGCGCACCGACCGGTTTGCCCACGCCCATGTAGCCATAGGAATAGACGAAGATCAAGAAGCAGACGAACGGCACCATGAACAGCATCAGCGCGGAGAGGGGATCAATCATGAAGCCGAACGCCTGCCAGGCGCGGCCGGTCGGCAGCCAATCGCGGAACATGCGGAAGGGGTGCTCGGCGATGTCGGGCGCGCCGAAGGCCGTGAACGCGATCGCCCAGCCGA
>CAZYHE010000709.1:0-2657 GCA_964647225.1 uncultured Anaerolineales bacterium | reverse complement strand
CCTGGAGATGGAGCGCGACCAGATCACCGCCTGGGTGGCGAACCTGGCCGCATTAGAGGGCGCAGGGTGGGCAAAAATGACATGCGGGCCAGCGATGCTGGCCCGCATGTCATTTTACCTGTGAGCGACTGATGAACGTTAGGAACCGCGAAGACGCCAAGAGCGCCAAGAAAAAGCTCAAATCTTCGCGAACTTCGCGTCTTGGCGGTTTAACCCTTGCTTCCTGTACCAGAATTTAACGCGTAAGATACTACCGCGTCCCCGTCGAACGATAGATCAACGCCTCGCGGCTGGTGAAGCGCATGCGCGCCCACGTGACCTGGCCGTTCTTGTCCGGCTCGAACATCGCGCCTTTGATGTCCGGCTTGACCATGGCGACCATGATCGGGTGGTAGATGGGCACCAACGCGGCATCCTCGACGAGGATCTTCTCGGCCTGCTGGTACATCGTGTTGCGCTTCGCTTCATCACCCATCACCGCGCCGGCGTCGCAGAGCAGCTTATTGAAGTCCTTGTTGTACCAGGTGTGGCGACCGGGCATCGCCGACGTGTCGGTGACGCCCGCCTTCTCGCAGCCGCCCCACGGGCTGAGCATGTTGCTGCCATCCACGAAGTCGTACTCATACGGCACCATCGCGAAGAGGAAATCGCCGCTCTTGTTCTTCTTCTGGGCGCGCATCTTGTCGGTGAAGATGCCATAATCCAGGTTCTGGATCGTCACATCTACGCCGATGCTCTCCTTCAACATGCCCGCGATGGCCTCGGCCGCAGACACCAGGGCCGGGAAGGCATTGCGCAGGTACAACGTCTGCTTGGGGAAGCCCTTGCCGCCGGGGAAACCGGCTTCTTCCATCAGTTTCGCGGCCAGCTTGGGATCATAATTCTGCGCCGCCTTCAGCGTCTTGACGTTCTCGCCGGGGAAGCCGGGCGGGTTCATCGTATACGCCGCCACGCCCTGATATTGCAGCGGGCCGCCGATCAACTTGTCGCGATCCACTGCGTGGCTGAACGCCTGACGCACCTTCAGGTTGTCGAACGGCTTGTTCCAGGTGTCGAAGAAGACGTAGTAGGTCATGAAGTTGGGCCAGGAGATGAGCTGCTTCTTCAACTCCGGGCTTGCCATGATCTGGGCCATGGCCGAGGGCGGCAGGTCCTGCTGATAGCCGCCGCCGATCGCATCCAACTCGTTATTCTGGTAGGCCGGCCAGCGCGTCTCAACGGACGTGAGGGACACGATGATCTTGTCAATTTGCGGCGGGAAGGGGCCATTGTACTTCTCGTTGGCGATGAACACCAACTCTTTGCCCTTGGTGTAGCTTTCGAGCTTGTACGGCCCGGCGAAGACCCAGTTGTTCTTGTCAAACGCCCACGAGCCGTCGTTCAGGCGATCCTTGACGATATGCTTGGGGACCACCCAGAGATCGCCGAAGATCTTGTCCAGGTACGGCGTCTGCTGATCGGTCGTCACCGAGAAGGTGGCATCATCCACTTTCTTAACGCCCAGCTCCTCGGCCGGCTTCTTGCCGCTGGCGACATCCGCCCAGTTGACGATGTTCGCCATGCTGTAGAACCACTCGAAGTCATAGTCGGCGCGGGCGAAGTGCTGCAGGGTGAAAACGAAATCGTCGGCGGTGATCGGCTTGCCGTCACTCCACACCCGCTTCTTGTCCAGGGTGAAGGTCCAGGTCAGGCCGTCCTTCGAGATTTCCCACTTGGTGCAGATGTTCGGCTGCGGCACATAGTTCTTGTCGGGCCGGATGCAGGAGTCAGCCCACGCGACATAGTCGCCCCAGTTCTCATCGTAGACACTGGCGTCCCAGGTCATCCACTTGGCTTCGGTTTCCGCGTAGCGCATCACCTGCTTGGCGAGCGGTGCGGCGTCGGCCGGCAGCTTCACGCCGGCGCGGTTGACGACGCCTTCGGCGGCCTTCGGCGCAGCGGTCGGCTGGGCGGCCGCGGGTTTCGCCGGCTCGGCGGCTTTGGCCGCGGTGGGCGCCGGCTGCTGTGGAGCCGGGGCAGGCGCCGGCGCGGTGCAGCCGAGAACCAGGGCTGCAACCACGGCCAGCAGGGTCAGTACGAACAACGGTCGTGCGAACTTGCCTTTCATCGTGTGCTCCTCCCAAAAGAGTGTGTCAGCGTGCGGTTTGGTCTCAACGATCAACGACTGTCCGTTGGATTCCCGGTCCGATGGCGCAGTCATGGCTGAAAGATGACTCGTCGGGTTTGCCTCCGTGATATCTTCTCAAGCATTCGGGGGTCTTGAACCTATCCGAAAAGTGGTAGCATAGCCCCTTGTGGGCGTCTTGACGGGCGCAAGGCCCTATGCTACCTGTCCCTTCATCGCTCTCGGATTGATTGACGATGGTCTTGTGGGCGTCTTGACGGGCGCAAGGCCCTATGCTACAGGCTATTTCGCATTGATCATCTTCGGATCGAGGGCATCGCGCAGCCCGTCGCCCATCAGCGTGAACCCCAACATCGTGAATGCGATCATCAGCGCCGGGAAGAGCGCCAGGTGCCAATAGTACGTCATGTTGGTGATGCCGTCCCGGCCGAGCATCTGGCCCCAACTGGGCATGGGAGGATTGATGCCGACTCCCAGGAAGCTCAACGACGCCTCGGCAAAGATGGCGATGGGGATGCCGAAGGTCAGGGCA
>CAZYHE010000708.1:0-2663 GCA_964647225.1 uncultured Anaerolineales bacterium | reverse complement strand
GCGATCACCAGGCCAGAGGCCAACACCAGGCGGGTGGCGGCTGCGCTTGGCGCCTCAGATCGCAAGGCCGGCTTCGCGCAGCAGATCGTTGACGAGCACCGGCTTGCCCGCTTTGACCGACGCCTCGGCGGCCGCGCCCACGACCACCGACCAGAAACCCTCATCGGCTGTGGCGGTGCGGGTCTCCTTGCCCTCGATGTTGTTGATGAAGTTTACGTGCTCGAAGTAGGTCGCGCCGTAGTGCCCGCTCCCCTGGATGAATTTGGGATAGCAGGGCCGACTGATCTGGGTGGGCCGGTGATCGCCGCACAGGATCTCAAGGTGAGTGTCGGGGCGGCCTTCCGGCAGAAAGTCCTCGTTCTCGTAGGCCTTCAGCCGGCCTTCATCCCCGCACAGCACCAGCTCTTCGTAGAACATCGGCGAGAACATGCACAGATTGAAGCTGGCCCGCACGCCGTTCGCGTAGGTCACGATCACGAAGGCGTTGTCGAGGATGTCCGACTGCTCGCCTGCGTACTCGAAGCCGATGAAGTTCACGGCCTGGCTGCCCGTGGCGAAGACGCTGACCGGCCGCGCACCGGCGAACAGGTTCATCAGGTCGAAATAGTGGCAGCACTTCTCGACCAACGTGCCGCCGGAGTATTTCGAGAATTTGTTCCACTGCTTGACTTTGTCCAGGAACGGGAAGCGGTGCTCCAGGATCGTGATCGTCTTGATGTCGCCGATGGTCTTGCGCTCCAGCGCCGCGTGGATCGCTTCCACATAGATCGGCTTGTAGCGGTATTGCAGGCCGATCTGAAAGACCGCGGGATGGGCTTTGGCGGTCTGTGCGATCTCATAGGCGTCAGCGATCGTCGTCGCCATCGGCTTTTCAAGCAGGATGTGCTTGCCCGATTTGGCGGCCACGCGCACGATGTCAATGTGGCTGTAGTTCGGCGTGCAGATGATCAGGCCATCCACCGCCGGGTCGTTGCACGCCGCCGCCAGCGAATCGTAGACGACCAGGTTGGCGTCGGGCGTGAACTGCTTGGCCGCTTTCTGCGCGACGGCCGCACTGCGCGCGCTCGTGTCGAAGAGGCCGTGGATCGCCGCGCGACCCTCCATCTGGGTCACGCGGATGTGCTCCATCCCGTTCAGCCCGCTCCCGATCAGATTGAAGCGGTGCGCCGGTTGCTCCAGCGCAAACAGGTAGCGGTCGCTATCGGGCAGATAGCTGAATGCGGGATTCAAAGAAAAAACTTTGCTGCGAAATTCCTTACCGTGATGCATTATCGTCTCCTTCCCGTTTAGCGCCCCAGCCCCGTGACCAAAATCGTCCCCAGGCTGAAGATCGCCAACACACTCGCCACACTCAGCCCCAGCGCGAAGGGTTTGAGGCCTGTGCGCCGCACTGAGGCGATGTCCGTGCTCAAGCCGATGGCCGATAACGCCATGAGCACTGCAAACTTGGCGATCTCGTCACAAAACTTGAGCGCATTGGCCGCGGACGTCAGTTCGGCGGGGTGGGCGATGTCGCGCGGCAGCCAGCCGCCGGCCACGCCCACCGTGCGCAATACGGTCAGCAGCAGGAAGCCGATCACGAACCAGGGCACGACCTTGCCGAAGCTGAAGTGGGTTGCCGCGCCGGCGCCGTCTCGCTTCTGGGCGCGGGCGTAGACCAGACCGATCAGCACGATCAGCGGCGCCATCAGCGTGTTGCGCGTCAGCTTGACCACCGTAGCAATATCGCGCGCCCGCTCGCTGAACGCCGCGCCGGCCGCCACCACCTGCGATGTATCATTGACCGCCGTCCCCGCCCATAAGCCGAAGGTGCGGTCACTCAGCCCCAGCAGCACGCCGATGACCGGATAGAGCACCACCGCCACGGTGCCGAAGAAGGTAATGGTTGCCACCGCGAAGCTCACGTCCTCATCTTTCGCCTCGATCACCGGCGCGACCGCGACGATGGCCGTGTTGCCGCAGATGGCTGTCCCCACACCGATCAGCGCGGCCAGCCGTCGCGGGATCTTGAGGAAGCGACCCGCCAGGAGCGCCAACGCCAGCGCCAGGCTCATGCATGCCAGGATCAGCAGCAGCGAGGTGACGCCGGTGCTAACCACATCCTGCAAGCTGAGCCGGAGGCCGAGCAGGATGATGCCCAGGCGCAGGACGCGTTGCAGCGCGAACTTGACGCCTGGCTCGAAGCGTTTCGAAAAGTGGATCACATTGCGGATATAGAGGCCGAGCAGGACCGCGATGAATACTTCACTGATCCCGCGCGCCAGCGTCGCATTCGGGATCAGTCCGTGCAGAAACCGCGCGACCACCGCGACCGCGATCACCAGATGCAGGCCCGGCAGCGCCGGCCGGATTTCCCGACCGATCTTTTGCCATTCTGAAACGATAGGTTGGATCAAGGAGCACCTCTTTGTTCTGTCAGGCTGTCGTCAGACGGGTTCCCGCGGCTCAAGCATCACTTGGATGCCATCCAGGATCTGCCGCACGCGTCTGGGGCTTAGAGAGCCGATGCAGTCGCCAAGCTGTGTGCGATCCACTGTGATGATCTGGGTCACGTTGACGACGCTTTGTCGTTCCAGGTTGCCTTCGCCCGGCGCCAACAGCACGTTGCCCGCAGACATGGCGCGCTTGAGATTCGACGTGAGCGCACACAGGATCACCGTTCC
>CAZYHE010000707.1:0-2664 GCA_964647225.1 uncultured Anaerolineales bacterium | reverse complement strand
CCGTGCATTACACCGGCTACCCGGCCGACATGGATCGCATCATGGCGATCGCCGACCGGCACGGCCTGGCGGTGATCGAGGACGTTTCCCACGCGCACGGCGGCCGCTACAAGGGCCGGCTGGTCGGCACGATCGGCCACGTGTCGGGCGCTTCGATTATGAGCGGCAAATCGCTGGCTGCGGGCGAAGGCGGCGTGCTGCTGACGAACGATCGGCGGATCTACGAGCGGGCGATGGTCTTCGGCCACTACGAGCGCGCCAACAAGCTCACGCTCGATGACCTGACCGCCGGGGCCGGCCTGCCGTGGGGCGGCTACAAGTATCGGATGCATCAACTCACCTCCGCGATGGCCCGCGTCCAGCTTCGGAATTATCCCGGCCAGATGGAAGAGATTGACGGGGCGATGAACTGCTTCTGGGACATGCTGGCGGGGATGCCGGGCGTGCGCGCCCACCGGCCGCCGGCCGATTCCGGGCTGACGATGGGCGGCTGGTACGCGGCCACGGGCCTCTATCGGCCGGAGGAGTTGGGCGGGCTGTCGGTGCGGCGCTTCTGCCAGGCGCTGGCCGCGGAAGGCGTGCCATGCGGGCCGGGCTGCAACAAGGCGCTGCACCTGCATCAGCTCTTCAACACCGTGGATGTCTACGGCCAGGGCCGGCCCACCCGCATCGCCAACCTCCCGGCGGGCGTGGACATCCGCCAGGGGCCGGGCAGCCTGCCCGTGGCCGAGGGGATCCAGGCCCGCGTCTTCTTTGCGCCGTGGTTCAAGCACTGCCGCACATCCGCCATCGAGGAATACGCCGACGCGTTCCACAAGATCGCTGAAAACTACGAGGCGCTGCTCGCTGACGACCCCGGCAACGCGACCGCTGGGGGCGAGTGGGGGTTGAGCCGGCGGGCGGCGTGATTGGCTGGCAGCGCAAGAGGAACCTGTGACTTCTCACGGATAGAAAGAAACACGGATGACAGTTTTTCATCCACACGATCCGTGTTTCCTTCCATCGTGAGAAACTCCGTCTACTGCTTCAAGGAGGCCGACCTTGTCCATCAATCTAGCCGATGAGCATGCATTCTACATCCGTCACCTGACGACCGCGCTCCTGCCCTTCTGGCTCGACCGCTCCCCCGATCGGGAGCACGGCGGCTTCTTCACCTGCTTCGACAACGCCACCGGCCGGCTGCTCTCCGAGGATAAGTTCACCTGGTCGCAGGGCCGGATCGTGTGGGTGTGGGCGAAGCTGGCGGGCATGAGCATCTTCACGCCGGCCGAACGCGCCCGCTTCCTGGATCTCGCCCGCGCCGGCGCGGCGTTCCTGATGGAACATTGCCTGCTGCCCGGCGACCGCTGCGCCTTCCTGATGACCCGCGACGGCACGCCGAAGCCGCAAGCGCCGGGAATGCCCCTCGACAGCAGCATCTACGCCGACTGCTTCGTGATCCTCGGCCTGGCGCGCTACGCGTCGGTCAGCGGCGACCGGGCCAGCCTCGACTTCGCCCATCGGCTCTACCGCTCGGTCAGCGCGCGGATCGCATCGGGCCGGTTCAACACCGAACCCTACCCAATCCCCGCCGGCTACAAAGTCCACGGCATCCCGATGATCCTGCTCAACACGTCGCAAGAGCTGGCCGATGGCCTGGCCGCGCACGGCCTGAACGACGATGCCGCCCAGATCATGGCCGGCGCCGATGGCTACCTGGCGGAGATCAGGACGCGCTTCGTGGCCGACGACGGCGCGCTGCACGAGATGGTCACGCTCGACAACCGGTTCGTGGCCGACAACCTACTTGGCCGTTATGTAAATCCTGGACACACCATCGAGGATGCGTGGTTTTGGATGCATCAGGCGACAGCGCGCCACGTGCCACACTTGCAAAGTGCTTGCGAAGTGCCTGGCACGTCGGCCATCATTCTCCAAGCCGCCCGGATCATCAAGCGCGCCTTCGAGATCGGCTGGGATCACGAACACGGCGGGCTGCTCCTCTTTGCCGACCAGGATGGCGGCCCCCCGACCGGGAGCGTGGCCGGGCTGGAGGACGAGCGGATGGCGCAGAAGGTGCAGGCGGATTGGGGCAGCAAGCTCTGGTGGGTGCATTCCGAGGCGCTCTACACGACGCTGCTGGCGTGGCGGCTGACCGGCGATGAGAAGTTCCTGGCGCTCTACCGGCGGGTCTTCGATTACACCTTCCGCACCTTTCCGAACCCTGACCCGACGGTCGGCGAGTGGATCCAAATCCGGGATCGCCAGGGCCGGCCGGAGCAACGCGTGGTTGCGCTGCCGGTGAAAGACCCGTTCCATATCATCCGCAACGTGGCACTGATAATTGATCTGCTGACATGAAAACGCCTCGACAAGTCGAGGACTCCAGAGTGCCGAACTTGTTCGGCAGGCTCACGCGATAGTCATTCCGGCCACTCTGCCAGGGCCGCTTCTGTCAGTTGGCGCAAATCAGGATCATAGCAGTATATCTCAGCATAGAGCAAGGCTGAGGCATCCAGTATCTGCTGTTCTAACTCGGGCGACACGCTCTCTTGCACGATCCACCTCCGCGCCTAAATGCTTGGGGGTATCATACGGGACTTCCTCACAAAGGTCAAAGAACGCACGATGACATCAACCTACATCAAAATGCAGGACGCGCTCCTTGAGCGCGTCATCCCGCTG
>CAZYHE010000706.1:0-2664 GCA_964647225.1 uncultured Anaerolineales bacterium | reverse complement strand
AGGTGTACTGGCTGATCTCCAGCCCGTCGAGCCAGACCTCCCAGCCCAGGCCCCACGCGCCCAGCGCGGGCGATTCCCAGTTGTCCTCCACGAACCGGATGTCGTGCTGGTTCCGGTCAATCCCGATCGCCTCCAGGCTGCGCAGATAAAGCTCCTGCGAATCGGCCGGGGCCGGCTTCAGGATGACCTGAAACTGGGTGTGCATCTGCATCCGGTTGGGGTTTTCGGCGTAACGGCCATCGTCGGGCCGATAGCTCGGCTCGGCATAGGCCACATTCCACGGCTCTGGCCCCAGCACGCGCAGCACGGTGGCCGGGTTGCCCGTCCCCGCGCCGACCTTCTCGCTGTAGGGCTGCCAGATCAGGCAGCCGTGCTCGGCCCAGTAAGCCTGGAGCCGCATGATAACTTCTTGGAAGGAAAGAGGCTTAGTAGTCATAACGGATAAACTCCCATCACTGTGAGGGTAATAAACAAAGGTAAATCGAAAGGCTAACTCTGGGTCTCAACAAATGCCAGAAGCTCCTGTTTGGTCTGCGCCCAGACATCGGCCAACGCGATCACCAGGCCACACATCTTACTCCAGTCCAGAAAAAATGCATATGCATGCCGATAAAAGTGTCGGAAGAGCAGATAGCCAGAGAGGATAACGGCCGTCTCCGCCGAGATCACTGGGCCTCTGTTCGACGTCACCTGAGTCATACTCGTGAGCAGAGTGCGATGCCACTCGGCGCCTCTCGGCGCGCCGCGATCCACTTCTTTGGCGACAACCAGAAAGATGCTCTCCACCCCATTGTAGAACGAATGCAAAACGGATCCCAGCGCCGTCATCTCAACCAGATCGGGGACCCGCCGCTTGCTATCCGCAAGCAAATCGGCGTAAAACTCAAACAGCCGATCTATTTGCCCTATCTCAAATTGAACTTGAACGGTAATACTCTCAGCCAACTTGGAGCATCTCCGCGTGTGTTTGCAAATAATCGGCGAATGGATCTTCGCTGTCTAAATCCACCAGATCTACCAAGTGGTCAAGCGTCATATACAACTTACCCCAGAGCTGAAAAAATCCGCTTTTGGGACAACCACGCACCGCCAGGTCCAGGTCCGAATCGTCGTGTGCGCGTCCCTTCGCCAGGGAGCCAAAGACATAAATGTCTGTACAGCCTGCCTCTTTCAGTATCTCTGTCGCGCGATGGACGTCCATCCGAAATGCGTCGGGGATGTCAATCCGCCCGTCCATTTTGCCCTCCCAACAATTGCGCCAACCCCTCAACCTGCCGCGCATGATAGCGCGCCAGCATCGCGCTCGCGGCGGCCAGATCATCATACCGGCCGTCGGCCTTGGCCTGCCCGCGCGCCAGCGCGGCCTCGACATCCACGCCGGTCTGATAGGCCAGCTTGAAGAGGAAGACGAAGACATCGGAAAGCTCCTCCTCAAGCTCGGCGTGCAGCTTCTCCGCGCTCGGCGCGTCCTTATACCCTTCCCATTGCAGCACCAACCGGGCCACTTCGCCCATCTCTTCCAGTGCGTGAACCAGCGTGTGGGCCGCGGCCACGCGATCCCACCCCCGCGCCCGATCCCACGCCTCCAACCACTGCTGATACTCACGAATCTGCATCTACCCCCCTCGCCTCGCTTGCCATTTGCTGATTCGTTGATTCGCTGATTCGCTGATTTGCCATCGCGCGCCGCAGCCGATCCAAAAATGTCGCCGACCGCAGCGTCCGCTCCAGATGATATACAATGTAGCGCGCCAGCATCGTCTCAAGCTGGCCGCTGATCTGCGAACTGAGTTGAAGTTGCGCAACCTGCGACCAATCGCGCGTTTGCAGATAGCGCAGCACCTTGAGGACATTGACCGGCAAGGCAATCGTATCTACCAGGTGCGCGCCGTGCTTTGGGCAGAGCGCGCCGCCGCGCTCGATGCTCAGGAAATTGACCTCTGGTTCGAGCAGCGCGTCGCACGCCACGCACCGGAATAGCTGCGGCTGATAGCCGACCAGCCCCAGCAGATGCAACTCATAATAGCGCACCGCGAGGGCCGGGTCGTCGCCGCGATTCAGACGATCCAGCGTCTCGGCCACCAACTCAAAGAGCAGCGCCTGCGGGTCATCCTCCACGGTGAACGCATCGGCCAGTTCTGCCACGTAATACGCCCAGGTGCTGCGCCACAGGTCTTCGCGCAAGGCCCGGTGCGCTTCGGACGTTTCGGCCTGCGTCACCAGATCGAGGCTCTTGCCCTTCGCCACCAGCAGATCCACCAGGGTGAACGGCTCGATGTGCCCCGCCTTGCGGCTGGCCGGCCGCCGCACCCCCTTCGCCAGCAGCGTCAACTTGCCCCGGTCGCGCGTCAGCACCGTCAGCAAGCGGTCGGCCTCGCCCTGATCGCGGCGCTTGAGCACGATCGCAGAGACACGGTAAAGTCGTTGGCGGCGGGTCTGTTCGGGTTCCATCGGACACTTCTCGGCCAGATTATAACATACGGAACCCCATCGCGAAAGCAGGCGTGAGGATGGAGGTGCGGCACAGAATTTTGCAGGGACATGTCACTCTGAGCGGGTTTACGGCGCAACGTAGTTAACCGCGCAACCCCAGCGAAGAGTCTCGCCACTGAGATGCTTCGCTGGGCATTTACCGTGACTTACCTTGCATCGTAGACCCGCTCA
>CAZYHE010000705.1:0-2666 GCA_964647225.1 uncultured Anaerolineales bacterium | reverse complement strand
CTGTCGAAGGGCCGCCCGGCCATGTCGAAGGGCCGCCCGGCCATGTCGAAGGGCCAGCCGCTTCGACCGGCTCAGCGAGCGGCGAACGCCTGCCCGCGACCGCCCTCCTCCAGGCCCTCGCCGACGGCACGCTGCCCCAGGGCCTCCTGGCCGGCGACCGCCAATACCTCCTCCTGCTCAACACCAGCGGAACCATCCTGACCGTCCCGCTCTGGACGCGCAGCGACGCCGCGACTTGGTCGCCTCTCACGTTCGATCTGACTGCTTACCGCGGCCAGACGATCCAGGTGCGCTTCGGCGTCTACAACGACGGCAACGGCCAATCTACCGCCTTCTATCTCGATGACGCATCCCTCGCCGCCTGCCCGAAACCGGCCGGCCAGGCCCGGCGAGATGCGTTCCGGGTTTGGATGCCGCTGGTATGGTCGGGGCGCCCATGACCCATATTTGCCAGGTTAGCCCATCCGTTCTATGATGATCCCGTGAACCCGACGCATCTCGAAGTCCACTCGCACTTCACCCTGCTCGGCGGCACGGCCAGCGTAGATCAGCTTGCGGGTCGTGCCGCGGCCGATGGGCTGAGCCGCCTGGCGTTGACCGACACGAACGCACTCTACGGCGCGGTCGCCTTTGCCCGCGCCTGCCGCCAGGCCGGCATCCAGCCGATCATCGGGATGACGCTGACCGTGGCCGCGCCGCCCGATCTCGCCTCGGCTGGCGACCCGGCGCCCGGCCACCTGGTGCTGCTGGCGCTGAACCCGGCCGGCTACCGCTCGCTCTGCCGGCTCTCGTCGCGCATCCAGGGCAGCCCGGAGCGGGAGGCGCTGGCGCAGCGCGGCCTGGCCTGGGATGACCTGGCCGCCAACCGGGAGGGGCTGATCTGTCTGAGCGGCGGCCGCCGCGGCTGGATCGAGCGCGCGTTGCGCGCCGGGAACCGCGCCGCGGCGCAAGTCTACGCGGGCCGGCTGGCGGGCCTCTTCGACGACAACGCCGGCCTGGCGCTGGAGATCCACACCGCCGCCGACCACGCCATCGCCGGCGAGATCAACGCGCTGGCGCGGCGGCTGGGGCTGCCGATCGTCGCCGTCCAGCCGATCTATTGCCTCCAGCCCGACGACGCGCCCCGGCTGCGCCTGCTGGCCGCCATCCGCGAGAACCGCCTCCTGGAAGAAACGGGCGCCGACGCGACCGAGGTCCCGTCGCACTGGCGCTCGCCCGACGAGTTGGCCGCCCGCTTCGCAGCCTTCCCCGGCGCGCTCAGCCAGAGCGGCGAGATCGCGACCCGCTGTGGCGCGGCGCTCCCCACCGGCCAGACGATCTGGCCCGCGCTCAAGCTGCCGGCCGGTCAGACGGCCAACGAGGCGCTGGCCGAATCGGCGCGGGCCGGGCTGATCCGGCGCTTCGGCGCGCCGCCAGCCGGCGCCGTCGCGCGGCTCGATCACGAGTTGGCGGCGATCACGACGCATGGCTACGCGCCCCTCTTCCTCGTCGTCGCCGACGCCGTGCGCTTCGCCCGCAGCCAGAGCATCCCGGTGAGCACGCGCGGCAGCGTGGCGAACTCGCTGGTCGCCTTCTGCACCGGCATCACCACCGTGGATCCCATCGAGCACGGCCTGCTCTTCGAGCGGTTCCTGAATCCCGCGCGCAGCGACCCGCCCGACATTGACCTGGACTTTTGCAGCCGGCGCCGCGACGAGGTGCTGCACTATCTCCGCGACAGCTACGGCGCGGAACACGTGGCGCTCGTCGGCACCGTCAGCACGCTGCGGGCGCAGTCGGCCATCCGGGAGACCGGCAAGGCGCATGGCCTGCCGGCCGCGGAGATCGAGCGGCTGGTGGCCCTCGCGCCGCATCGTTGGCATCCCGACCCGCGCCGCCGCGACAAACGCACCGTCGAAGATGTGCTGGCCGAGATCACGGACGACCGGCAGCGGGAGATCGCGCGCGTGGCCTTCACGCTCGTCGGCCAGCCCGACCACCTGAGCGTCCATCCGGGCGGCGTGGTCATCGTCCCCGGCCCGCTCACCGATGTCGTGCCGGTGCAGTGGGCGCCCAAAGGCTTCCTGATCACGCAGTTCGAGCACGGCGATGTCGAGGCGATTGGCCTGCCCAAGATGGATCTGCTGGGCATCCGCGCGCTGACCGTGCTGTCGGACACGGCGGACACCATCCGCGCGGGCGACCCCGGCTTCCGCCTCGATGAGATTTCGCTGGCCGATCCCGCGACCGCCGATCTGCTCGCCCGCGGCGAGACCATCGGCGTGTTCCAGTGCGAATCGGACGGCGCGCAACGGACGTTGCGTAAACTCAAGGCGCGCACCGTGCGCGATCTGGCGATCGCCAACGCGTTCTTCAAGCCCGGCCCCGCGATGGGCGGCATGGCCGACGCGTTCGTGCGCCGCTATCGCGGGGAAGCGCGGGTGGCATACCTCCACCCCGCGCTGGAGCCGATCCTGCGCGACACCAAGGGGGTGCTGATCTTCCAGGAGCAGGTGTTGCGGGTGGCCCGCGAGGTGGCCGGGCTGGACTGGGCGCAGGCCGACCAACTGCGCCGCGGCATGGGCCATTTCGGCGCCGAGCAGATGGCCGCGTTGCGCCAACAATTCATCGCGGGCTGCCTCCGGCCGCCGCCCGCCGGGCCGGGCTTTGCGCCGGGCCAGGCCGAC
>CAZYHE010000704.1:0-2669 GCA_964647225.1 uncultured Anaerolineales bacterium | reverse complement strand
TGAAGCAAAAAAAGTTACCATAACAATAACCCGCTTATTCGGTTTAATATGTTTTTCGGGAATGGAGGGCCCGGAAATAAAACGATAATTGGTGTAGAGATTTGTAAATCGTTGAATATCCAACGAAATATTATTAATCGCTTCTTTGGTTATATCCTGGCTTGCATCCATGTCTTTGACGAGTTCGCTTTTGATGATTGGCAGTTGAGATAAAAGATAATCACCACTCTCGTCCGCTTTTTCCATCATATCCTTGCATTTTGAAAAGTAAGCCTTCGAAATCACCAATTTTTCCTTGGCTCTTTCAAATTCTGCAAGCTTGCGTCGCAGATCCGCAAGCTTGGATTCAATCCCCACCAGTTGTGAGACCGGCGACAGGTAATGATATCCTCCTCCCTGAATCGATACCAACTGACGGTCATCGATTCGGGCTGAATCCGGATATTTTGTCAGAATCGACTGAATATCGAGTGCTTTATTTGTTAATTGCAATATCTTGAACTGATAATCCATGATGCTGTTTTCGTTTCTGTTAAACTCCAACTCTGCAGTATTGAATCCATTTTGGACATAATGGAACAAATGATCATAACTTAAGCAATCTTTTACATATTCTCCCAGGAACGCGACAACATCATGGGCCTTCTGGGGAATATCCGTTTCATAACTTAATTCTACGCCGATAATGACGTTTTTCTGATCTGCTGACAAACTGCCGATTTCACGAACATCTTCCTTTGAATGGGCGTATATTTGTTTAATACGTTTCCTGATCTCCTCTGAAGTATTGAAACTCTCACTTACTTTTTCCAATGAATTTAGCATTTTTTTATGATTTGCATAAAATTTCAACCGTTCAGGATTATAAAACTGTGTTGAGCTGTTCTTGAATGATGGTATAGTCAGCTCATTGCTATCCTTAAATGCTCGCGTGGATTGCTCGTTGCCGCCCTCATTATCAAATTTATCAAATTTATCAAATAATGATGAAACGGGTACCCCACCAACGCCCAGTGGCACCCCAGCCACACCCAGTTGGTAAAAACCGGTGCTTAGATAGCCCTTTGGAATCGTAAAGCTGTAAATCGCCGCCAGAAGCGTAACCCCCAGCGTACCTAGCACAATCAGTTTTCTGCGTTTCCAAATAATCAAAAACAGTGAAACCAAATCAATCTCATCTTCATTTTCACGATCAGTCATCCAAACCTCCTAATTAAAGCACGCAGTCCGCGTCTTGCACCACATACTCCGGCACGATCTCGTTAAGTTTCGCCTTTATCGCACAGGCATCAAAGGTATCGGCTATCTGATAAAGCTCATTCAGATGCCTCATGAGCCATTCCCTGTATCCGTCCTGGTCGCCATAGCCATCGAAGCAGCCACTGGAACGTAAAACCATTATGTCTTCATGCTCGGTGTTGACTATGCCCTCGCCTTCGGTGATAAGCTCTTCATACAACTTTTCGCCAGGCCGAAGGCCCGAATAAACAATCTCGATATCCCGGCCCAGCTCCTTGCCAGACAACCGTATCAGATCTTTGGCCATGTCGGCGATCTTCACCGGAGTTCCCATTTCAAGAATAAACACCTCGCCGCCAGTGCCCAAGGCGCCAGCCTGCAATATCAACTGACAGGCTTCAGGAATGGTCATGAAATACCGTGTCACCTCCGGATGAGTGACGGTCACCGGCCCTCCTGCTTCAATTTGCCTGCGAAAAAGCGGAAGCACTGACCCGGTGGAACCCACTACATTTCCGAAGCGAACAGCCATCATAAGGGTCCGTGGATCATGATGCGCCTGGAGCAACTGCTCACAACAGCGCTTGCTGGTTCCCATCACATTGGTTGGCCGCACGGCCTTGTCGGTGGAAACCAGAATAAAGCGGCCGACATTGAACTCCACCGCCTTTTCCATCATCACCTGCGCCCCCCGGATATTGTTCCAAACCGCCTGCCATGGATTTCGCTCCAGCATCGGCACATGCTTGTAGGCCGCCGCGTGAAACACGACGTGCGGACGGTATTTTCGAAACGTCCGATCCACCAGAAGCTCGTTTTGAACCGCCCCCAGCACAGTCACGTAATTCAGATACCCCACACTGTGCTTAAGCTCCATCTGAATCTCGTACAGGCAAGGCTCCGAGACATCCATCAGAATTAGCTGCTTTGGATTGAAGCGGAGAATCTGCCGGCACAGCTCCGATCCGATGGATCCGCCGGCCCCGGTTACCAGCACCACCTTGTTGTGAAGATAATCCCTGATCTGTACTTCTTTCAGTTTTACCGGGGGCCTTCCCAGCAAATCCTGATAATTGACATCCCTAAGAGCCTTGACACTGACCTTGCCGTTAATCAGCTCTCCGATCCCCGGCAGGGTCTTGAATCGCACACCACAGGTATCACAGATCGAGACAATATGGCGCATCTCTTCACCTGTGGCGGATGGTGCGGCGATCAGTATCTCAAGTATCTCATAGCGCTCCACCAGGTCTGGGAGCTGCTCCACCCGTCCCAGAACCGGAACGCCGTGAATCATCAGCCCTTTTTTTTCCCATTTGTCATCCACAAACCCCTTGACCTGATAGTTCATCCGGGGATTGTCCATGATTTCCCTAATCGTTTTTTCTCCGGTATCCCCCGCACCTATGATCAGCGTTGGAATCCCTGAT
>CAZYHE010000703.1:0-2670 GCA_964647225.1 uncultured Anaerolineales bacterium | reverse complement strand
TCAACGGGCTTACCTGAAGCTGGGCGACGAGGGCGCCATCCTTAAGCTCCAGCCCCTTCAGCGCCAGCGTCGCCGATCGCTTGCCGATCTGGTCCGCGACGCGGGCCTGGGTCGTGGCAAAGTGCGCTGCATCCGCGGTGACCTCCAGCTCGCCGCCCCAGTCGGCCAGGATATTCAACATAAACGCGTTGCCGCCAACGAAAAAGTGCTGATAGAACGGCTGCCGCGCGGACAGATTCGCGGGCACGGTCGAAATGACCACCCCGCCCTGGGCCAGCGGCATATGGCAGCTCTGGCACGAGGTCGTCGAGGCGCCGAAGCTGCTGTGTTGCCACTCGGTGTAGGGTGTCTGCTCCGGAAATTCGCCCAGGATGTTGCCCTGGCTGTCCACGTAGGGCGTGTAGAGGTTATGGCAGGTGGCGCAATGCTCAGCCGACGCCATGTGCGCGCCATAGACGGGGTTGAAGCCGGTGCTGGCCTGCATGATCTGGGCTACGGGCTGCTCATAAGGCCCGAAGATGGGCCGGTCGGGCGGGTTCGTGCTGGTGTCCACGGTGTAGCCGCCGCTGAAGCTCGCCATCTTCCCGAAATCCTTGTCCCGCAGTTGATGGCAGAGGGTGCATGAGACGCCGTCAATCGCCGCCGCGTGCAGCGGGTTGGCCGGGTTGTAGAAGCCCTCCCCCAGCGCGGTCACCGGCTTGCCCTCGGTCACGGCCTGCGTCTCAGCCATCGGCATGTGGCAGGTGGTACACTTCTTCTCGATGACCGCGGCCAGCGCGGGGAAGCGCGCCACCTCGGAGCTGACCTTGGCCTGCCAGATCGGATCCCTGGCGGCGTTACCCATCATGGTCGAACGCCAGGAAGTCGGCATCGAGACATCGGCGCCGGCGCCATCCTTCAGCCCCACATGGCACGCCGCGCACAGCCCCGCGCCAGAAAAGTCGGCCGTCGTGAAGGTTGCCAGGGTCGTATCGGCTGCGGGACGGCGAGCCGGGCCGCGGGCTTGCGCCCCCTGACCTCCCGGCCCGGTCTGGCGTGGGAGCGCGGGAGTGGCGGTCGCCCGTGCCACGGGGATCAAAGTCGGGATCGGCGTGGGGGCCGGGCCTTCGACAGGCGGCGGTCCGCCGCACGCGGCTACCGCAGCAAAGAACAAGAGAACGGCCAGAGTGAACGAGGCGAACCGTCTGGTCTTTCGGCACATGAGGCGCTCCTTACAAGGGGATGTGCTGCATCACGCAGATAGCTCTATTATGCACAATCACCGGCATCCTGGCAAGTAGCTCACACCCGCCGCGGCCCGACCGGAAAACGCAGAATCAGATGGCCGCAAAAAAGTAGGTGGCGCTCTGCGGCGGCGTACTATCCAATTCTTGCAGGAGCGCCGTCAACTCCTGGGCGCGGAGATAGCCCGCTACGCGCGCCGTCTGGCCTGTGATGCCCGGTGTCTCGCGCACCGTGTGGCGGATTTCGATTCCCAATGGCACGGCGATGGGGCATAGCGGTGACGAAGGGCGGAAGGTATAGCGGGCATGGCCTTGTGGGTCCACTTGAAGGTTTTCGATCAGCCGCATTCGCACGACATCCACCCCCGTCTCAGGGTCTATGACGCGGGTCAGGCGCGCCAGAATCGCTTCCCGGAGCTGCTCAGGGTCGTTCATGAGCGTCCCTCCTTATCGGCCGGACGGCTGTCGTACCACCCGGCACGGGCATCGGCCTTACTGTCGAAATCCGGCACATAGGGCTTGATGTCGAGCAGCGGCGTTCCATCCAAAATGTCAATTCCTTCCACTTCCAATACGTTGTCCCGACGCGACAACAGACGCACGGTCGAGAGGCCGATGGGATTGGGCCGGCGTGGATAACGCGTGGCAAACAGACCATGTGCTACATCATCAAGAAACGGCTTGACACGCAGCACATACCCCTCCGAGCGGTGCAGCGCGTAGATCAGGATCACGTGAGAAAAAGCTTCCAGGTCTTGCAGACCCTCCGCGTACTCTGCGAGGACTTCCACCCGCCCAACGGCTTGCGAGAATGCCGGCTGAATGGGCATCCCTTTCGGCTCAGTAAATGGCGAGTGGATAACCCCGATGGGTCGCATCACGAATTCCGTGCTCATGCTGCTTGCTCGCTGACCCTGGCTGCGATGCGCTGCCACACAGCAATCAACGCCTGGCTGGCCGGCGCAGCGGGGCTGAAGGCCGTGACCGGCTGTCCCTGCACCATCGCCTCTGTCACGGTCGCATCGAACGGAATGCGGCCCACGACTTCGATGTTCCGTTCCTGGCAATACGCCTCGATCTGGGCCGTGCCTGCGGGATAGATATCGGCTTTGTTGATGCAGACCAGCGCCGGCACGCGGAAGTGCGCCGCGGTCGCCAACACGCGTTCCATGTCGTGGATGCCGGCCGCGGTCGGCTCGGCCACGATGAGCGCCAGGTCGGCGCCCGCGGCGGCCGAGATGACGGGGCAGCCGATGCCGGGCGGCCCATCCACAAGCACCGCATCATAGCCTTCGTCTAGCGCCAGCAACCGCGCTTGCTGCTTGACCAGCGTCACCAGCTTACCGGAGTTCTCCTGCGCGGGCCGCAACGCGGCGTGGAACAGCGGCCCATAGCGGCTGTCCGACCGGAACCAGTGGCCGGCCAGTTGCGGCGCCATGTGGATGGC
>CAZYHE010000702.1:0-2670 GCA_964647225.1 uncultured Anaerolineales bacterium | reverse complement strand
CCACCCCGGCCACCCCGCCGATCCCGCCCGCCCACGCCGCGCCCGCAAAGCCCCATCCGGCAAATAACCACCCGCCCAGCAGCGGCGCGACCGCGGTCGCCGCAGCCAGCACCGAGTAGTACGCGCCGGCGTGGCTGGCGCGGCTCTCTTCCGGGCTGAGTTCCAGCAGCAGGTTGAGGCTCGCCAGGTTCATCCCGGCCGACGCCAGCCCCGACAGCGCATACAATGGCAGGATGTGCGTCCAATGGCGCACCAGCAGCCAGCCGAATGGCAGCGCGGCCAGCACCAGCACGCAGCCGATGAGCGCGCCCCGGTTGCCGCGGCGATCCACCTGCGGCCCGAAGAGCAGGAAGCCCACCAGTTGCGCAGCCGTCGAGACCGCGGTCAGCAGCCCGATGGCGCGGGCATCCAGCCCCAGGTCGCGCGTCATGAACACCACGTAGAACGGCGCGACCGTCGCCGTGCCGAGCGTCCAGACCATCATGCCGAGGCTGAACGCGGCGAACGCGCCCCGCCAGCGGACGCTCCCGCGCTCTGGCCGCGGTGGTGCAATGGGCGAGCCATCCCCCTCCGGGATCTGGCGGAAGAAGTTGGCGGCCGCCAGCCCCAGAACCAACATCGCCCCGAACGTGACCTGGTAGCCGAGCGGATAGCCGCCCAGGCTGGTGATCGTGGCCCCGGCCGCGGGGATGATGATCATCATGGCGAGCATCTTCAGCACGCTGCGCAGCGACATGAAGCGGCCGCGAATCTGTATCGGCACGAGGCCGGGCACGAAGGCCGCCCACGCCGGCACGCCCGATTCGCCGATGAGCGTGCGCAGCGCGTAGACCGCGATCAGCACGTACACCGCGGCCGGCCCGGCGAAGAAGAAGGGGATCGCCAGCAGCAGCAGATAGGACGCCGCCTCCCACACGCGGGCGCAGTAGACCACGACCCGCTTCGTGCTGCCGAACAGTTGCACGAGCCGCGCCGACAGCGCGCTGCCGCCGATCACGCCCAGACTGGCAGCCGAACTGAGCAACCCGATCTCCGCGGCCGTGGCGCCCATCGCCAGCGCATAGAGCGGCACATAGGTCGAGGCGAACGACATGACGAAGATCACGGCCAGGCCATCCAGCAGGAACAGGAGCAGCCCGCGGCGCCGCCACGGCTCGAGATGCGACCAATCGAGCAGGTGGTCGGCCGAGCGGCGGAGGTGGGTCTGAAAACTGGTTCGTCCGAAGAAGGATCGAATGGTACACCGTCCCCTTGAGATTGCAGTCAGCCTGCCCGTCCATGATACGCGGTTATGGGAGGGCGGTCAAATAGCGTGGTCAGACTACTGTTTGGTGTGAAATCGGTCTTGTGCTATGATGATGGTGGCTACCTAAACTAGCAGGAGGTGATTGCGATGAGTCACGCGTTTCCTGTGTCAGGCGTCGGTACACCGATCGAGCAAGTCGCTCGTCTGATCCGGCGTTTTGATCGCCGCGAGAAAGCGCAACTGATCCAACTCGTACCAGAACTGCGAACGATCCGGCCTGAGGAGGCTCGACTGCGCGTATCGGTCATCCAAGAGGAACTGATGACTTATTTCGAGGCCAAGTCCGAGCGGAATCCTGAACTTAGTCCGATGCAGGATGAGGATCCGTTCATCGGCGGGCTAACGGTCGCAGCGTTCTTTGCCCTTTCTGACTCCGAGCAAGCGCATGTTTGGGATCAAGCCTACGCAGAGGCGGAACGGGAGTCGGTCAATTATGCACACTTCATCCGAGAAGACGCGTTATCTTCTCGATAAAAACGTCATCCGGCGTGCCATCGTTGCCCGGCGAAACGGCCGATTGCGGTCACTCACGCCTGAAGAGCTAGGCGTGTTGGCCTTTTGGCGTGCCATAGAACAGGATGAGGGGACATTGCTTATCAGTTCGGCGGCATTTCATCTGCTGGAGCATCTTTCCCCTTCGGTCGAAGTCCAGGTAGTACTCGACTCGATGGGCGTGTTGTGGCCGACTCAGTATCACAAACGTTGGGCGCGGCGCATCCGCGACACGACAGGGTTGACGAGCGAGGATTCTGCGCAGATTGCGTTGGCTAGTTTTGGCGCCGATACCGAGATGGCATTTCTTGGCGCACATTACCTGGTCACCTTGGATCAGGCACTCATGGCCGGTTATCGTGGCCATTTGCCCGCGCTTAATCGGCGCTTGCAGGCGATGATTGTGCAACTGGAATCCCCTTACGATCGAGCTGTGCTGCCACGGATCGTCGCGCCAACGGAGTTTCTGGCCGGTCGGCGCCGATTGTTGCTTTCTTAGCCAACTCCAGTTCGCTTCGGATCCCGGAGGCCGCCGATGCCCACCCAGCCACAAGCCCCCTCACCGGCCAACCACTCAGGCCGCGCGCGTCTGCGCAAGGCGCTGACCAATCTCCTCAATGATGAAGAACTGCGCACCCTCTGTTTCGATCTGGAGATCAACTACGACACGCTGCCGGGCCGCGAGATCAACGGCAAAATACAAGAGTTGATTGCTCGGTTTGAAAAAGCGGGCCACATCCCGGCATTGATCGCGGCCTGCCGCGAGCTCCGTCCGCACGCCGATTGGGACGAGATCGCGGCGGCCTACGCCCAGGCGGCGCGCGGCGCGGCCGGCGCTGACCCCGAACCGCCGGCCCTGCTGGCCGACCAGC
>CAZYHE010000701.1:0-2672 GCA_964647225.1 uncultured Anaerolineales bacterium | reverse complement strand
ACCCGATCCTGAACATGTGGACGCGGCGGCAGTTGGTGCAAGGGGCGAAAGTGTAAGCTCAGGGAGCAGGTGTGCGCCTTTTGACAGTGGCGCGCACCTATGCTACGATGAATCCTGTACGAACAAGTAGACAGGTATACAGGTTGATGTGACAGGCATTGTCCAACCGCACCGGTTTTACTACGAGCAATTCGCCATCGGTCATGGGGTTCGATAGCATCCCTTTGTTGACAGGATCGGAGGTTGCATGGCGTACGATTACATGGCTGCGGTCGCCGAGATCCAGCGCCGCTATCCCCCAGCGCGCATCGCGGCCTCGCGGGCGCGGCTGCTCGCCGTCTGGGATGGAAACGGCGCGGACACCTCGCGCGGCGACAGCATCCCCTTCATCTTTCTCGGGGTCCCGAACAACACGGGCGCCGATGGAGCCATGCTCGGAGAGGCGCGCTACCCGCGCGAGGAGATGCTGGCTTACCTCCTGGAGGCCATCCTGGCCCGCGCCGGGGTGGATGACGACTACATCCCCTCCCTCTCGCCCGGCTGTCGCCAGGGCTTGATCCCCACGGCCTACGGCGCACGTGAAGAGTGGACCTCGGACCACTACTGGCTATCGCCGGTGTTGGCATCGGCCGAAGAGATTGACGGGCTACCTCAGCCCGATTTGAGCCGCGATGGCGTCGCGGCCGAGATCCTCGAGCATACCCGTTTCTTCTACCGCGCTACCCAGGGCCGGCTGCCCATCCAGATGCCCGACATGCAAGGCCCGCTGGACCTCGCCGGCAACATGCTGGGCGCTGAGCGGCTGATGGTGGAGATGTACGACCATCCGGATGCGGTTCACCGGCTGCTCGATCGCATGACGAATGACTTCATCACCTACCTGCATCTGCAGGAAGAAGCGTCGGGAGGCACGCTGGTACCGATCCATTGCATGCCCACCGTCTGGCTACCGCCCGGCCGCGCCATGTCATTGAGCGAAGACCTGCTGGCGGTGATTTCCCCGCGCCTCTACCCGACCTTCGCCCGGCCCTACAACGAACGCGTCGCGGCTGAGTTCGGCCAGGTGATCATCCACTCCTGCGGGAGTTGGGAACACAACCTCGAAGGACTCTCCCAGACGCGTGGCCTGTTGGGGGTGAACTTCGGCGTCAGCGAGACCGACCCGGAGCGCGTTGCAGCCCGATTCGGGCACCGAGCCGTACTGTTAATGCACCACACCACGGTCACGTGCAACGGCCGGCCGCGCTTCAGCACGGCCGAGTTCGTGGACTGGGTCTTCGATTTTGTGAAGCGCCACGCGCTGCGGGCCATCCCGTTATTGGTGCCCGATGCCGGCATGACCGCCGAGCAGTGCGCCGAGTTGGCGCAAGTGGCGCGCCTCAAAGCGCGCTGGGCGGATTGAGACTGTTCGCTATCATTAATCAACCAACCTTGCCGAGGAGAAAACGCCAGATCATGAGCAATCCAGAACCAACACTCTCACTCCAAGATCGCATCGAAGGCTGCCTGGTGGGTGCAGCCATCGGCGCTGAGCTGGGCTATGCCAAGGCCGCCGATCCCGAGCGTTATCAGTGGGCCAATCCGAAGGATGTTTTGAGTTTTATGCCGCAGCGCGCCAGCAAGCTGGCCGGCGAGCCGAAACGCATCACCACCGCTTCGCTGCTGCCCTTCATCAACCTGGGCGTGCAGGCCTACCTGAAACAGCGCGGCCGGGTCAGCCCGGAGACCTTTGCGGCGTGTCTCAAGGAGGACGCGCAGATCGCAGCGGGGGTCTTCACATGGGACGGGGTGCATACCACCCAAGAAGTACTCAAAGAAGGCATGCACCCCCGCATCGGCGGCCTGCTCACTGCGCCCTGCGGGCTGATCGCCGCGGCGATGCCGGCGGTGGGCATCTATCACTTCGGCGACCCGGAGTACGCGTACCTGGATGGGGTCGAGCTGGCATCGGTGACGCAACCCAGGGAGGGCGCGGATTGGGCGGCACTGTGTGCCGCGGGCATCGCGACGGCCTTCGACCCAGCGAGTGATGTCGAAGGCATCATCGAGACCGTGCTGAAGATCAGCCACCGCCACTGCAAGGACGTCTACTACCGGATCAACCACATGTTCAGGATGCCGGCGCGACGGGTGCAGACCGACGACGCAGCCTTTGCCGAATGGTGGATGAGTTGCGGCGGCCGCGGCGATGGCCGGAACGATACCAACTGGATCGGCTACAACCCGATGCAGTACGTCCTGCCGCTGCTGCGCACCTATGGTGCAGACGCAGTGCGCTTCATGGCGCTGATGACCGCGGTGACACCCTTCTCGTGGTACGAAGCGAGCACGGGCGGGCATCCGGTTCACGCCACCGTGGGCGGGGCGATCATCGGCGCGCTGCGTGGGGTAGCAGCGTTCCCGGCAGCATGGCGCGCCTGGGCCGAACCCCTGGCGAAGCCCTGGCTGGCTATCGGTGAGGTGGTCGAAAGCCGCCTGGCGACCGAGGCCGCGGTGATCGTGAACACGCAAAAGCTGGCGGTCACGCCCTCCGGCGAACTGTCGCTGCTGCAGGATAAGGTCTACGGTGCGCTCCTGGCGGGTGCGATCGGCAACGCCATGGGCTCAGTGGTCGAAAGCAAACACTACTGGGAGATTGACCAGATGTACCCCGACGGGGTCCGCACCGTGCT
>CAZYHE010000700.1:0-2675 GCA_964647225.1 uncultured Anaerolineales bacterium | reverse complement strand
ACCCGCGTACTCGTCGGCGGCCAGGTACATTTCCAGCCGCAGCCCCTCTTCATCGCGCAGCAGCCCGGCCATCTCACGGCCCATCTGCCGTAGTTCGTAGTCGGCCTCCAGCTCGAACAGCTCGGTCTCCAGCGCCCGCTCGACGAGATCGGCGCTGAAGTCCGCGGCGTCCTGCGCCACGCTGGCCGCGATCTCCAGGCCGTTCATGATGCCGGCCATGGCGTTGCCGGCAAAAAGCAGGCTGCAGCGGCCGGCCGAGGTCACATCGGTCGCCAGCCCGACGACGGTGGGCAGGCATGCGGCGGCTGCGGCGGAGAAGTCACGCGCATCCTTGTCGATCTGACCACTCACCATGGCGATCTCTTTCCAGATCAGCGCACCCGTCTGCAACGAGAAGGCCGTCCAGCGGGCGGTATTGGATAGCTTGCCCTGTGTGTCCAACAGATCGGCGCGGTCGGCGATGGCGGCCTGGAGGTCTTCGACCTGCGCGACATAGTTTTCGTAGCTCACGACCGCCGCCTCGTAGTTGATCTTGGTGTCGTAGAGGTTGTTGAGCATCACCTGGATCTCGCCCCGCCCTGGCCGCGCGCTGGACGCCGGCCAGTCGGCGGGCTTGAAGCGGCCATAGCCCGCATCCAGGCCGATGCCGACGGTGTAGGCGATCTGTTTGGTCGCGTCCTGGGTGGGCGCGCACAGAGCCAGGTCTTCAGGGTCATCCACACGGCCCAGTTGCGCCACATAGGTCCCAATGCATGCCAACGGCTGGTGGTCGAGGGTGTAGGTCTTGACCTCGATCTTGCACTGGCCGGCCGCGACATCGCGCGCGCTGCAACGCTTTTCGCTGTCGGTCAGCTCGTAGCGATCCACCAGGTCGTAGTTGTAGATGTCCGGCCCGGTGTAGCCGGCGGGATAGGTGCCGTTGACCCCGATGTCGGCGTCGTAGGGATAGCCGAACAGCTCGATCAGCTCGTTGATCCGGCTGCGATCCTCGTCCAGAATCGTGTCTACAAAGTCGCGCCGGTTGTTCTGGTCTTCGCGCAACGCGATCTTAGTCTCGTTGGCGTAGTCCAGGAACATCATGGCATCTTCGAGGACTTCGACCGACCGGTCGTAGATCTGTTCGTAGTGGGTCTGGCCCTCGGTCGTCGGGGTTGACTGGGTCAGGGCCGGATTCAGATCAAAGAGCAGCGCGTTGGGCGCCAGGCCGAGCGGGTTCGTGCCGTTGTCGGCCTTGTCCAACTGCTGCTGGATCGCCGTGTACTGCGCGGCGATCTCGGCGAGCGGCAGCACGGTGGTGCGATCCACCTTGCGCACGTCGGAGTAGCGTTCATCCACCGGCGGCAGCACGGCGTTGGCCGTCACCCAGTCCAGGTAGGCGCCCTGGCCGGCGCGGCGCGCCCAATCGGCCACGCCCCAGGCGCGCAGCCCGCCGTCGGACGCATCCACGTGGCTGTCCACATATTCCTGGCTGGTCGGCTCGGCGTACATCTTGCGGTAGGCCAGGTTGACGATCTCCGCGCCGACGCGGGCTTTGGCCGCGGCATCGGCGGCGAAGCGGCGCTCGTCGTAGTAGTCCACGACGACGGGCGCGCCCGCCACGCTCACCGGCTCGGCACGCGGGCTCCAGGTGTAGTCGGGATGGCGCAGCAGCGCGTAGAACTGGGTCAGCGCGGTCAGATAGTGGCCCCAGGCATCGCCGTGGCCCTGGGGATTCAGGATGGCCGCGTCCGCCTCGTTGACGAACCCGTCGCGGTTGACGTCCTGCACGTTGTAGTTGCTCACGTAGGCCACCTGCCCTTCGCCGTTGGTGAAGTTCCAGGTCAGCCGGTTGTAAGTGGGCGCTGCGGCCACGCCGCCCAGCGTTTCGTCGCGGCCGCGCAGCAAGGCCAACTCCTCGTCAATCAGGCCGAAGCTGTCGGGCCGGAACTGGTTCATGAAGGCGTAGACCTCCGGCGCCCGGCTGGCCAGCCCGTTTTCGCCGAACATATCCCGCAGGCTCAACCCCACGGTGGGGTCTTGGGCATCGGCGTAGGCGTCGTTCGCCAGCAGCATGTAGAGGTCGGCGATGCGCGAGGTGACGTTGAGCAGCGCGGCGTTAGCGCCCTGGTCGTTGATACCTGAGTCAATCGAAAGCTGGCGGCCGCGATCCAGCACGGTTTGATACGCTTCGATCAGGCCAATCTGGTTCAGGTTGTCCGGATCGTTGTTCATGGCGATCGGGCCTTCGTAGCGCTTGCCGGCCTGGCTGATCATGTTCACGGTGGTGTTGACCGGCGAGTTGACGAAGTCGTCCACGCGCGCATCGTAGGGGTTGAGCGCATTCGTCACGCGCTTGATCCACCCTTCGGCCAGTTGCGCCCGCGTCTCCGAGGGTTTGGCCGACGGATCGCCGGCGAACGCGCTCCACATCACCGCGTTGCCGCAGGCGGGATAGCCCTGGTAGCGCATCAGCAGCCAGTTGTCGCGCAGAGTGGTCGGATTGGCGCCCTCGATGGTGATCTCCGGCCCCAGCGCGCTGGCGCCCGACTCGATCTTGGTCCAGCGGCTCCACGGATAGGCCGGCGGCGCGACGGACGGCGAGACCGCAGTCTCGTCCACGGCCGCGATCCACCATTCGAAGGTGAAGTCGTCGGGCCGGCCGCCGAAGTCGCCGGTGTGGCGCAGCGTCAGCTTTT
>CAZYHE010000699.1:0-2677 GCA_964647225.1 uncultured Anaerolineales bacterium | reverse complement strand
CGCCCACCGAACCCAGCAGGCGCAGCGACGACAGGTCGTGCCGGTTGGGCCACGCCTCGCCGAAGCGCATCAGCCCGCGAATGGCGGTCGGCGCGCAGTAGAGCACGTTGATGCCGTACTTCTCGACCATGCCCCACCAGCGGTTCGGGTAGGGGTAGGTCGGCGCGCCCTCATACATGAAGCTGGTCGCGCCGAGCAGCAGCGGCCCGTAGACGATGTACGAGTGGCCGGTGATCCAGCCCGGATCGGCCGCGCACCAGTAGCGGTCGTCCTCTTTCAGGTCGAACACCATCCGCAGCGTCGTGCCCACCCCCACCATGTAGCCGCCGTGGGTGTGGAGGATCGCCTTCGGCTTGCCCGTCGTGCCGGAAGTGTAGAGCATGAAGAGCGGGTCTTCGGCGTCCATCACCTCGGTCTCGCAGCGGTTGCTGTTCGCCGCCGAGCGCGCGATGGGGAGCGCCATCAGCTCGTGCCACCAGTAGTCGCGGCCTTGCTCCATCGGCACCTCGTGGCCGGTGCGCTTGAAGACGATCACGTGCTCGACCGCGCCCGCGCGCTTGATCGCCTCGTCCATGATCTTCTTCAGCTCAACGATCTTGCCGTTCATGTAGGAGCCGTCGCAGGTGATGCAAACGTTCGACTGGCTATCCTCGATGCGGCCGTGCAGCGCCTCGACCGAGAAGCCGCCGTAGACCACCGAATGCACCGCGCCGATCTTGGCGCACGCCAGCATCGCGATGGGCAGTTCCGGCACGCGGCCCATGTAGATCGTCACCCGGTCCCCCTTTTTGACCCCCATGCTGCGCAGGACGTTGGCGAATTTGCACACCTCGCGGTTGAGCGCGTGGTAGGAGAAGGTGCGCACCTCGCCGTTCTCGCTCTCCCAAATCAGCGCCAGCTTGTTGCGCCGCCAGGTCGCCAGGTGGCGATCCAGGCAGTTGTAGACGATGTTAGTCTTCGCGCCGGTGAACCATTTGAAGAATGGCTTGTTCGAGTCATCCAGCACCTTGTCCCAGGGCTGGAACCACTCGAACTGCTCCGCCTGCGCGGCCCAGAAGCCTTCCAGGTCGCGCTCGGCCCAGCGCGCCAATTCCTCGTAACTCTGAACGTTCGCCTGGGCGACGATCTCCGCGGATGGTTTGTAGATGGTCTGTGGTTCCTGTCCGTTGCTCATGGCATCCTCCCCTTGATAGCGTGCCCGCACAGTTGGGCTAGAGATATTTTAGCGATTTATCTCGCTCGAAGATGTAGCCAATTATACTCAAGAGTCGTACAAACAAAAAACGCCGCGCATATGGCAACGCATGATCGGCGCTGGATATTGTAAGGCGCGTTATGTTATTTGTAACAAACGAGTTATAATATAGGGAGCAAGGTCATTCAGACCGGACTACGCAGGAGGAAAAAATACATGGAAGAATTGATCCAACTCGTTTCCGAGAAGGCTGGCATCCCCACGGATCAGGCAAAGGCCGCGGTCGAGACCGTGCTCGGGTTCTTGAAAGAGCGGCTGCCGGAGCCGATTGCGGCGCAAGTAGATGGCTTGCTCGCCAGCGGCGCAGTTTCGACCGACAACGTGAACAATGTCATCCAGGGGCTGGGCGGCCTCTTTGGCCGGCGGTAGGCCTTCCCGCCCGCGGGCGGAAAAAGCATTCATCACAAGGAGCAAACCTATGGGTACCCCAATGGCGCAAATGCGTGGCATCACAGTAGACGTCTCGACCAAGCTCAAGGGCAAGGGCCTCAAGGACATTGACCTGTACCTGGAAGCGGTCAAGACCCCAAAGCAGCGCAAGGAGCTTGCCAAGGAGCTTGGGATTGACGAGAAGGCCGTGTTGGAGCTGGCGAATCGCGCCGACCTGGCGCGCGTCAAGGGGATCGGCGAGGTGTTTGCCGACCTGCTCGAAAATGCCGGCATTGACACGATTAAAGAACTCTCAAAGCGCGTTCCAGAGAACCTGCACGCCAAGCTGCTCGAGATCAACGCGGACAAGAAGTTTGCGGGCCGCCAACCCACCCTCGATATGGTGCAGGATTGGGTGGCGCAGGCGAAGGAGCTACCGAAGCTCCTGGAGTATTAGAGCGCGGTCTGGCGGCTGAAAGTCGCGGCAACCGTTGCGAAGCCGGTCTTCGCCGGCTGTGAACAAACAGACCGGCCGGTGCTAGAAAGCACCGGCCGGTCTGTTTGCGCAGGAGGCCATTAGCCGCCGAATGAATTCAGGGCGAAAGGGCGACCCGCCGCAAGGTCGGCCGTCCCTCAGCCGCGATTTCAATGGCCGGGCGCTAAACGCAAAGGCGCAAACAGGTGTTGGCTGCCCACGTGTGATATAATCTTTTTACGCTGAACCGTAGTTCAGGGAGGAGGCGCCCATGCGATTCTTCACCATGGTTTTTGGCGGCGTTGCGCAATCACCTCCGCGGGCGGCGCAACGATGCCTTGTAAGGAAGCCGGACTGCGCCGACAGATAGGTCGAGAGCAATAAGCGCATGAGAGACCCTGGTGGATTTATGAACTATCCTGCCATATCGGTTATCGTCCCCGTCTACAACGGCGAACGCTTTCTCGCTGAAGCGTTGCGCAGCATCGGCCAACAGGATTACCAGCCGTTGGATGTGCTGGTTGTAGATGATGGCTCCACCGATCGCAGTGCCGAAGTGGCGGCCAGCTTTCCCGGCG